>JAJIYK010000085.1 GCA_020881235.1 Rickettsia endosymbiont of Oxypoda opaca
GACGCTCTTAAAACTAATTCTTCTATTACTTCGCTTTCTCTTAAATATAACGAAATAGGGGATGCAGGGGCTATAGGACTCGCTGACGCTCTTAAAACTAATTCTTCTCTCACAATGCTTGATCTTATGCATAACCAAATAGGGGCTGAAGGGGCTAGAGTACTCGCTGACATTCTTAAAACTAATTCTTCTATTACTTCGCTTGATCTTATACATAACCAAATAGGGGACGAAGGGGCTAGAGTACTCGCTGACGCTCTTAAAACTAATTCTTCTATTACTTCGCTTGGTCTTTCCATTAACCAAATAGGGGATGCAGGGGCTATAGGACTTGCTGATGCTCTTAAAACTAATACTTCTATTACTTTGCTTAGTCTTTACGATAATAAAATAGGAGATGAAGGGGCTAGAGTACTCGCTGACGCTCTTAAGACTAATTCTTCTATTACTTCGCTTGATCTTATACGTAACCAAATAGGGGATGAAGGGGCTAGAGAACTCGCTGACGCTCTTAAAACTAATTCTTCTATTACTTTGCTTTTGCTTGGAGATAACCAAATAGGGGATGAAGGGGCTAGAGAACTCGCTGACGCTCTTAAAACTAATTCTTCTATTACTTTGCTTTTTCTTGGAAGTAACCAAATAGGGGCTGAAGGGGCTAGAGAACTCGCTGACGCTCTTAAGACTAATTCTTCTATTACTTCGCTTGATCTTATACATAACCAAATAGGGGCTGAAGGGGCTAGAGTACTCGCTGACGTTCTTAAAACTAATTCTTCTATTACTTCGCTTTCTCTTGCAGATAACCAAATAGGGGATGAAGGGGCAAAGAAAATAGAAGAAAGAATTTGTTATAATAGGAAATTAGTAAAAAAACTACCTTTATTACTATGTAGCTATTTTAAAAGTAATATGGATGCAGATATTGAGTTTAAAGTTTTAACTGCTAGTAAATTCTATAAAGTAGTTAATAAGCAATTACTAAAAGAAAGTTTACAGAAGCAAGGAATTAATGACATTGAATCCGAGTTAAAAAAGGTAGATGATCTTATCAAAAGGAAGGCTTTTACTATTGCCAATGTGTGTAAAGATATACAACCAGATAAGGTTGCCCCTGGAGAGCTACATATATTAAACTTACCCACTGAAATAATGGATAATATTTTAGCTTATGTAGGGGATACCCCTTGGGGATGGGAGGTTGTGGCTATAGGGAATACTGTAGAACCCGCAGGCTAAAGATATTGCTTGGCAGTATATTATTTAATCTTTTAAAAGAGGAAAATATGAAAGAGCTAATAGAGTATTTAGAAAAGAAAGGATTTATAGAGGAAGCTAATAGCTTACGCAACGGCGGCACTTCTCTTAAACTTTCTGAAAAAAATATAGGGGATGAAGAAGTTAAGAAAATTACCGAATTACTAGCAACAAATACTACTGTTACAACACTTAATTTTTTCGGTAACAAAATAAGCGATGTAGGAGCTATAGCAATTGCTAAGATGCTCAAGACTAATAAAACTATTACCTCGCTTGATCTTGGAAATAACAATATAGGAAAAACAGGAGCAAGTGAACTTGAGAGAGTTTTAAAATTCAACACAACTCTTATTTTTCTTAATTTAGCATGGAATACTATAGAAGCGGCAGAGTATAAAAATATCAAAAAATATTTAGCTAGAAATGCTAACTTAACAGATAATCCAGAATTAGTAAAGATGGCAAAAAAATTTAATGAAATAGATAAAGATAAGTTATTAAAGAAATTAAACATACTATAAGGGGCAATTTGCCCCCTAAATTTATGCTGTTTGTAAATTTTGTTGCATAGTAAAAGCATCACTTATATACTGTCTTTTTGTAACGGTGGTTAGTAAATCGTACACTATCCTCCACCAAATTCTTTTAATATTCAAAATGATTAACCTTAAAACCCTTTCTTGGTATCTTTTTAGATCATATTTCGGGTATTTTCTTACTATCTTATTCCTTTTAATCGGCATATTAATTATCTCAAATATTTTTGATCTTTTACAGAAATTTAAAAATATTTATGTTCCGTTTCACTTTTTTTGGCGATTCACGCTATATAAAATTCCTTACTTATTAAATCAAATAGCTTCCTTAATAAGCTTCACCGCTATGTTGTTTTTTCTTAAAAATTTAACGAAAAACAATGAGTTAATAGCAATTTTATCTAGCGGAATTCATATTTGGCGTATTCTGATCATACCGGTCTTTACGGCATTGATTTTAGGTATAGGGTTTACGGCTATACTCAATCCTATAGGAGCTTTAGGACTACAAAAATATGAATTATTAGAAACAAAATTATTAAAGAAAAAAGCTACTGAAGTTACGATATCTAAATCAGGCTTACTATTTTTTGAATCTTATCAAGGCAATAATCAAATAATTCAAACGCAATCTATTAATTTGCCGGCGAAAAAGTTAAATAATATTACAATCTTATTTATTAGCGACAATAATTCGTTCCTTAAAAGAATTGATGCGAAATATGCTATAGCAAATAAGGGTAACTTGAGCTTAAAAACCGTAAAAGTTTTTACTGACGGCATTCTTAAGACCTATGATAATTTGACTATTCCGACAAATTTATCAATTGACCATTTAGCTGAAAAATTTGCCTCGCCCGAAACGGTTTCTATTTGGAGATTACCGAAGTTAATTAAACAGTTATTAAATTCCGGCGTACCGGTTATTAATTATCAAATCTACTATTATAAACAATTATTTAAGCCTATAATGATGATTGCGACGGTTATTTTAGCAAGTTGTTTTATTAGCCTTCGGCAACGTGATAATTCTCAAGAAAAAATACTAATACTCGGTTTATTTATCGGTTTTATAGTATATTCATTATCGGAAATTTTGCTTAAAATACTTGCTTATAATAATCTTTCCCTTATTGCGGCTATTTTATTACCTAGTATGCTAGTATTCTTTATTAGTAATTTTATTATTTTACATTATAAGGAAATTTGAATAGTGTAATTGGGTTAAGGTTTAATGTATGATTTTTTATGTCATTCCCGTGAAAACGGGAATCCAGAAAAATTATAGTCGTCCTGAATTTATTTCAGGGTATCTTGAATTAGATGCGGCAAACTTGTTCAGTATGACAAAGAAAAGTCTGGATTCCCGTTTTCACGGGAATGACATTGAGAAGCACGCAAGTAATGCTTTATATATTTTAGAATTTAGAGAGAAAAAATAAATATGTTCACGAAATTTTGGGGAAGGTTTTCCTCAGATATGGCTATAGACCTAGGTACGGCTAATACCATCGTATATGCAAAGGGTCGAGGCATAGTTCTTAACGAACCGTCAGTAATAGCTTTGATAAAGAAGAAAGGCTCTTTTGAGCCTTATGCCTTCGGTCATGAAGCAAAAATGATGCTAGGACGCACCCCAACCGATATTGAAGCAAAAAGACCGCTGAAAGACGGAGTTATTGCTGATTTTAAAGGTGCTGAAGAAATGATTAAGTACTTTATTAAAACAGTTCATAATCGTCGTTCTTTTTTCGGTCCGATAATCATAATATGCGTTCCTTCAGGTTCCACTCCGGTTGAACGTAGAGCCATCCAGGAAGCAGCTGAAAGTGCAGGCGGTAGAGATGTATATTTGATTGAAGAGCCTATGGCCGCTGCAATCGGAGCGGGGCTGCCGGTTACGGAAGCCACCGGTTCAATGATCATTGATGTCGGAGGAGGTACGACGGAAGTAGCTGTTTTATCGCTTGGCGGTATAGTTTACGCAAAATCGGTAAGGGTAGGCGGTGATAAAATGGACGAAGCTATTATTTCCTATATTAGAAGACATTATAATTTATTAATCGGTGAGGCTACCGCAGAAAAAATAAAACAGGAAATCGGCACGGCTTACGTAGATGAAAACGTTGAACCTAGAATGATGGAAATTAAAGGGCGTGATTTAATTTACGGTATACCTAAAGAAATGATGTTGAACGAAAGACAAATTGCTGATAGTTTAGTTGAGCCGGTAAACCAAATTATTGAAGCGGTAAAGGTAGCACTAGAATGTACCCCTCCGGAATTATCTTCCGATATTGTCGATAAAGGAATTGTTTTAACGGGTGGTGGGGCATTGCTAAAAAACCTTGACTATGTATTAAGTGAAGCCACTAAACTACCGGTGATAGTAGCCGATCAAGCTCTGTCATGTGTAGCACTTGGTACCGGAAAAGTACTTGAGGATTTTGCAAAATTAAAGCATGTATTATTTAAGCAGGATTAAAGATGGCAATAATTGCGAATAGAGTAAGGACTTCGTCAAATATCTCGGAATTCATTAAATCTATAGTAATTCTTGCTAAACGCTTTTTTATTTTATTTTTCCTTACTTTATCATTATATTTGTTTATTGCCGCTCCAAAAAAAATTTCTAATATATCGCTTGAAGTAACGGGAGGTGTTTTATCGACCGGCTTGATGATTTATGAAAATATATTTGAATATATAAATTCGATATCTCAAAAATTAATTTATTTTCAGGACTTAGCCAAAAAAAACGTCGAATTGCAGCTTGAAATTGCAAGGTTACAACGTATGCAGAATAATATAGATTCTATAAGAGCCGAAAACACTGCTTTGCGGGATCTTTTAACTGTAACCAGAGAAGAAGAATTTGAATATGTAACTGCCAAATTATTAAGCGTTTCATTAAATCCTTTTTCTAAAACCGCTTTAATATTTGCCGGGAAAAATCACGGTATAGAGATTGATCAAATTGTTACCAATGCTGAAGGATTAGTAGGGCGAATAACGGAAGTAAGTAATAATTACTCAAAAATTATGCTAATTAACGACGTTAATTCTAGGATTCCTATCACTGCCGGCTCGTCAAGAGAAAAAGGCATTTTAGCAGGTAACGGCAATAGCAGTAAAATACTCTATTTACCCGACAATCATTTAGTTCAAAAAGACGAAAAAATAATAACCTCCGGACACGGTAATATTTATCCTTCCGGAATTTTAGTAGGTTATGCCGGTAAAGTAACGGAAAAAGAAGTTGTCGTTGATATGGCTGTTGATTTATCTAGAACCGAATTTGTCCAAATATTGCTACCGAAAGAGTAGCGTTGTTGCATGGCTCAATCTTACCTCGTCATTGCGAGGAGGTACATCGTGCCGACGTGGCAATCCAGAAAATAATAGTCATCCTGAATTTATTTCAGGATCTACTACAAGAGATGCTGAAACAAGTTCAGCATGACAAAAACTAGATTGCCACGCTCCTTTCAGTCGCTCGCAATGACGTTTAGGGTATCCATGCAACAACGCCATTGCTGAGCTAGAATGACATCGAACGAGCAGCAACAATATGAATAAGAATTATTTTGGTCTAATAGCCGAATATATATGTATAATTATCTATAAGTTAAAGTTTTATCAAATTCTTCATCACCGCAAACGTTATTATGTCGGAGAAATTGATATTATAGCATTACGCAATAAAGAAATTGTTTTTATTGAGGTAAAAGCTAGGAGTTCTAAAATTGACGATAAATTTCTATCTTTAACACAACAAAAAAGGATTAAACGAGCTGCTGAACTATTTTTAAGTAATAACTCTAAATATAGCAGTTATAATGTTAGGTTTGATTTAATAATTGTTAGACCATACAAATTGCCGGTAATTATTAAAAACGCCTGGTAACTTATACTCTTGTCTTTTGGAATTAAATTAATAAAAATAGGAATTTCATATGTCACTTGCTATTAAAATAAGAAAATTTTTGGAAGAAAAATTAAAAGGAAATGAATTAAGCCGTAAGGATTTTGCTAAGGACAGCGGTATTCCTTATAGTACCGTTAATAGAATTATGAAAGCCGAAACTGAAACCGGTCGAGAATTTAATCCTGAAATAGATACGATATTAAAAATAGCCGACTATTTTAACTGCTCTATGGATGAAGCAATAGATAGAGACGCAACGACAGAAGAGAAGAATAATTCTTCCCTATAAGTGAGTGGTCTTGTTGCATGGCTCTAGAATCGTCATGGCGAGCGACTTGATCGGCGTTGTTGCATGGCTCGAATTTTTGCAAAGCGTACGGTGTCATGCCGTGACTTGATCACGGCATCCAGCCTTTTTATTAAGGTTTTTTCTGGATACCGTGGTCAAGCCACGGTATGACACCATACTTGTAATAACCATAATACGGTAAAATCGATCCACGCAACAATGCCACGCGGGAATGACATACGGCACTTTTCTAGAGCCACGCAACAACGCCCGCCTTTAGCTAGAATGACATTGAAGTGTTAAGCTATACTACAAAGCAATTCTTTTTAGGTAATGCCCATTTTTCCTATAAATTCAATATCTTAATTTCGTTGTTCATGTTCAATAAGCCATTTTTTGCGAGCAATGCCGCCGCCATATCCGCCGAGTTCTCCATTGCTATTGATAATGCGATGGCAAGGAATCACGATAGCAAGTTGATTAGCACCGTTGGCGTTTGCTACTGCTCTATAGGCACTTTGTTTACCGATTGCCATAGCCTGTGCTAGATAACTCCTTGTTTCACCGTAAGGAATCCGTATTAATTCCTGCCAAACACGTTGTTGAAACGGACTACCTAACAAATGCAAGGTAGTTTTAAACTCTTTTAAACTACCTGCAAAATAAAATTTGAGTTCTGTTGCAATTGATTTAAGCGGAGCGTTGCTACCCGGGATAATAGCTGCTTTGGTTTTGATACGTAATTTTTCTATTTCACGCTCTAAACCACGCCTATCGACAAATTCTAAAAGATATAATGCATATTCGTCAGCAATGGCAATCATTGGTCCGAGTGGCGTATCTAACCAGGCAGCTTTTAGGATATTATGATGATTATTGAATTTTGGTTTTCTAGCAGGACAAGTCGAACGGCAGAATATAGCCGTTGTTTTAACAGCTACGTAAAATACTCCTTCATATTCTGAATTTTTATCGATTAAAGCTTGATAAAATTCCCGTTTCGTTATCGGTGCTAACATATTCGTTTCTGTTATTAGAGTTACATTATATTATGATTATAGTAACTTAAAAAAAACATGCGACCGAAATTTAGGCGTTGATTTTTATTAGCTTGGACAATATTCAAAACGTTGTTTTTAGCTATAGCAAAGGGTGTTGTTGCATGGCTCGGATTTTTGCAAAGCGTACGGTGTCATTCTAGTTCCTTGATCACGGCATCCAGTCTTTTTATTAAAGCTTTTTCTGGATACCGTGGTCAAGCCACGGTATGACACCATACTTGTAATAACCATAATACGGTAAATTATGAGCCGTGCAACAACGCCTTCGTGGCTTTGCCATGACGATTCCAAGAGCCGTACAACAACGTTTTCCTATACTAAATATATATTCTATTATAGCTCGTTAATTGTACTATATTCGCTCTCTACCCCTACTCCTGTCAAAGATATTTCTTCTTCTTGTTGCGATGATAATTGATCGACATTATTAAAAACTTCACCGTTTAATATTGTAGTAGCGTTCTTTTTGCCCCAGTAATAACCTATAGCTGTTCCTATGCAAGCTCCAACCACTAATGCTGCTGTGGTTGTCGCTCCTGCTATTAAATAAGGATTAATATCTGTTCCCGATTCGTCTTCATTATTTGAAGTCAGATTATATTCAGTTAAGTTATTAGCATCAATAGTGGTATCGGGTAAATTGGTAGTAGAGGGAGCAGTAGTGGTGGTAGGGATAAGAGAAAAAAGATAATCTTGCACAGCTCTTAATGCACTTTCGGTTGTACAATCCTCAAGACCTAAAAAATTGGCGATATTGTTTAAAGAAATTACATTATTCGTAACGTTATAGCTTTCACCTAAAATGTTAGCTTTGCCGTTTTCTACAGTTGTATCCTGCTTTAATATGAGAAATTTTTGACCATCATTGTTGGTAAATATATCCTCTATCTTTACCAGTTCGCCACCGCAATTCTTTTCTACGGCATTTAAATCATTTGGCACAATTTTAAGATGTTCTATAATATTTTTTAAATTGCACTTTAAGTTATTGGCAAAATAACCGCTATAAAATTTGTTATTTATGATATTACTAAATGATGTAAATATATTATTACCGACTGCATGAATGGTTTGTTGTGTATTTGCAGAAAGGTTGCTAACTATTTCTTTTGTAGATATAGGTAGTAGACAGGAAAAGTTAAACATATAATTATCCTTTTATTTAATTAATTTAAATGATTAATATTAATCAAGAGGAGTTATTAAGGTAATTTAACTATTATGTCAATGATAATATGAAGATTATTTAACACATTGCTTAAAAATATTATATAAATTTTAAAAAATATAATTGAATTACATTCAAATTTGAGGAAATTAAAGTATAATGCGGTTGCTAATAGCAATTTGTAGCACTAGTTGTTGAGGTTTTGATGCATTAAGAAAGAATAATTTGTGTTCACAGAGCCTAGTTATTTGCGTTGTGGCATGGATCGAATTTTTGCAAAGCGTACGGTGTCATTCTAGTTCCTTGATCACGGCATCCAGAAAAATAAAGCAGTATTAGGCTTATTTTAGAGTCTTTTTATGACATTATAGACTGGATTCCGTGGTCGTAGCCACGGAATGACAGAATTTTCACCTCTTTATTTAAA
>JAJIYK010000086.1 GCA_020881235.1 Rickettsia endosymbiont of Oxypoda opaca
AAAAGACTCTAAAATAAGCCTAATACTGCTTTATTTTTCTGGATGCCGTGATCAAGGAACTAGAATGACACAGCCTTTTCTTTAACGTTCGTACAACACAAGGCGTGGCCACGGTATCCAGTCTTTATTAAAATTTTTTCTGGATGCCGTGGTCAAGCCACGGCATGACACCGAGAGTGCTTTTTCCTATCCACGCTATCTAACATTTACTTTATTTTTGATAACCTAACGCTATGCCTGCCGCATTCAAATTTAGTAGTTAAAAAATTATCGATCATCTCATAAATTACTTTAGGGTCTAATATTTTACTTCCCAGAATTAATATATTAGCGTCATTATGAGATCGTGCCCTTTTTGCCGTAAATACGTCGAAACAAAGTGCCGCTCTTATTTGAGAACTTCTATTAGCTGCAATCGACATACCGATACCGGTATCGCTAATTAGAATGCCGAGAGGTGCTAATTCCTCAATAATTCCGTCTACAACTTTTTTTGCATAATCAGGGTAATCAACTCTTTCCGTATTATTAGTACCGCAATCATAAACAGATAAAGATTTTTTTTGTAAATAATTAATAATTTCGCTTTTTAATTGATAACCTGAGTGATCGCTAGCTATGACAATATCGTAAGTTTTCATAATTAATTTTTTTTATAGAAAATAATGATAAAAAATATATACTATGCTCAATTCATTGCCTAATAATAAATTTCAGTAAATATATGATATCTCGAATTATGTTGCTTTTTTTTGCGGTAATTTTTGTTGTCGCCTGTGTTGATCAGCCCGCCGCACCTATTGAATATGGGGGGGGAGCAAATGCCTCTCGCACTTTAATAAATACTAATAAATCGCCTAACCAGTTAGAGCAGGATGAAGGCGTAATAGTTAGAAAGAATATTGATGAGAGTGATGTACAGGAAAAATCCGCCGGAATCTTAAAAGAAGAGCAAGAAAGCTTAGAAGAATCAGATGATGTAATTACAGTACCCACTAGAGATGATAATAAAATAATTTATCACGAAGTGCAAGAGGGGGAAACATTAGAATCTATTGCGAGGGATTACGAACAAAATTTAAAAGCATTAGCCAGCTTTAATGATTTAACTTATCCGTATATTTTAGATGAGTCGCAAATTATTAAAATTAAAGTTAGTAATGAGCTGCTAAATAAAAAAAATATTCGTCAAGTAAATACCGATTTTATAAAACCGGTAGACGGCAAAATTATTACTAATTTCGGTGAGGAAACGCCATATGGAAAAAGTAAAGGAATAAATATTGCAGCAGCGGAAGGCAGTAGCGTTAAGTCGGTAGCTGCCGGCAAAGTAGTATATTCCGGTTATGATAAGCAATTCGGTAATTTACTGATAGTAAAATTAGATAGTAGTAATCTATATGCCGCATATGCTCATCTAAAAGAGGCGATACCTAAAAAAGGCACTTCGGTGATTAAAGGTGAGGTAATAGGTTATGTAGGACATACCGGTAATGCTAAAACCGCTCAATTGCATTTTGCAATTCGCAAAGGTAAAATTGCTGTCGATCCTACTAAATATGTACCGCTAAACTAAATGACAGAACAATTTTTTATTCTGGATAGATATGGTGATCCTCAAAGGATAGAAATAAGAAGAAGCCAAAAAGCCCAAAATATCAGTATAAGGATTACTCATAAAGGGGCAGAGTTGGTTTTACCCTTTAAAGCAAATCCGGAAAAAGGGTATAAATTTTTGCTAAGTAAAGAATCTTGGATTAGGCAAAAATTACGAACAAAGGTAACTTTGGTTGAAGCGGACAACAAGAATATTCCTATTTTAGGTAAAATTTATAAAGTGGCTTATACTCTGTCAAATGATCATGCCGTAAAATTAAATAGTGATACGATAGAATTATATACCACAGAAACGCTTAAAAAAACAACTTTACAAATTTTCCTTAAAAAGAAATTATTAGAGGAAATAACGAAAATAGTAAATACCGTATCTAGCAAACATAAATTAGATTATTCTAACCTTAGAATTATGGATAATGTCACTAGGTGGGGAAGTTGTTCAAGCAAAGGCAATCTTGCTTTTAACTGGCGGATAGTTTTTGCACCTTATGAGGTGCTGCAATATTTAGTCGTCCATGAGATGTCTCATTTGCAAGAAATGAATCACGGTAAAAATTTTTGGGACTTAGTAGCAAATATCTATCCGGAATATATAGCGGCAAAATTATGGCTAAAGAATAACGGTAAGAATTTGTATAATTATTTGAAGTGACGATATTGTGCTTCAAACGTCATTGCGAGCAACTAAAAGCGTTGTTGCGTGGCTCGAAAAATGGTTTCAATGTCATACCGTGCTTGACCCATTAGTGTACGAACGTTAAGGAAAAAGCTGTGTCATGCCGTGACTTGATCACGGCATCCAGTCCTTTTATTAAGGTTTGTTCTGGATACCGTGGTCAAGCCACGGTATGACACCGCACTTATAATAACCATAATACGGTAAATTATGAGCCACGCAACAACGCCGGCTACGATAACGGTATGACAAACACACAAAATTTAACCCCATTTAGAGAATAAAAATGAGTCAAACTAGCCACACTAAAAGAGTAACCGTTCCTTCTCTAGAAGAAATATTATATGAGCCTATCAAAGTTTTAGACCACGGCTTTATTAGGGTTATAGATTATATGGGTGATGATAGTGCTATAGTACAAGCGGCTCGTGTATCATACGGTAAGGGAACAAAACAGACTAATCAAGATAAGGGGCTTATTAATTACTTAATTCGTCATCATCATACTACGCCGTTTGAAATGTGCGATATTAAATTTCATATAAAATTACCTATTTTTGTGGCGAGGCAATGGATACGTCACAGAACTGCTAGCGTGAATGAGTATTCGGCCAGATATTCGATTTTAGGCAATGAATTTTATTTGCCGGAACGGGAAAATATTTCCGCACAGTCTAAAATTAATAAACAGGGTAGAGAAGAAGAAAATAGCGTACCAAAAGAAATAGCCGACAAAGTATTATCATTGCTTGAGCAGGATGCAAGGAATTGCTATAGCCATTATACCGAAATGCTAAATGCCGATGAGGACGGAAATATATTAGATGAAAATACTATCGGTATTACTAGAGAGCTTGCACGGATGAATTTAACTCTAAATTTTTATACGGAATGGTATTGGAAAATTAATTTACATAATTTATTACATTTTCTAAGACTAAGGGCTGATTCCCATGCTCAATATGAAATAAGAGTATATGCCGAAAAAATGCTTGAAATCGTCAAAGCTTGGGTACCTTTTACTTATGAAGCTTTTAATGAGCATCGTCTAGAAGGAAAAAGCATTTCTAAAAAAGGGCTTAGCGTTATAAAAAGGATGATTAACGGCGAAAATGTCACTCATGAAACTAGCGAAATGACAAAAAGAGAATGGGATGAGCTAAGAAGTATTTTGGGATTAGAATAAAAGTAATTGTTGCGTGGATAGCGTTGTTGGATGGCTCGAAGAATGGTTTCAATGTCATACCGTGGCTTGACCCATTAGTGTACGAACGTTGAAAAAAGGCTGTGTCATTCTAGTTCCTTGATCACGGCATCCAGTCTTTTTATTAAGGTTTTTTCTGGATACCGTGGTCAAGCCACGGTATGACACCGCACTTATAATAACCATAATACGGTAAATTATGAACTATACAACAACGCCTGTACTTCCCATTATTAAAATTCTTTATTGTCTCTTAACTGTAAAATAAAATTTTCTTCCGGAAATAACTTACTTTCCTAAATAATTGAGAAGAAAATAAAAAAATAGCAAAAGACTGGCTAAAAAGGGGAGGGAAAAAAAGTAATTTTTCCTAACCGGTCTTTTAATATTTTTAAAATTTGGGGGGTTTTCTTCTTCAACCTTAATTGCAAATAAATTTTCGTCTTTATCAACCATTTTAACTCCCTACGGTAAATTTATGTGTTTTATATATAAATCAACCTGTTAGCAGTCAAAAGGTGCCAGGGGCTAAGCTCCGTCATTGAAAACAACAACCTTCCATTGCACTTCATGATTTTTGGTCACTTATAACAATGGACCCCTGGCATAACTCTAGTACCAGGCTTAACAGATTGGTTTTGTAACAATGGAGCTTAAACATTATTAGCGATTTTCTACATTAATGTAATAATTGAAAGAGTCAAGATATTTTAGTTGTCACCATAAAGAAAAAATGTAATTACTAGTTACTAGGTTCTGTGAACAAAATTTAAATTAATATATTTTAGCTCTTTTTATACTTCCAATTATAAGATTTTTTTGAAATAGGAATAACTATTCCAGCAAAAATATAATTAATTTTTGCCAAGATTTACTTTTAAATATATAATAAGTTAGAAAACAACGCTTAATATCATTATTCAATAAAGTAAAATTATTAAATATGAGTCAGGAAATAATCTCCATTCATCAAAATTCGGAAATCAAGGTACATTTATTTCATCTTGTCGAACCGAGTCCTTGGCCCGTGCTTACCTCATTTGCCTTACTTATTTTAGTCATAGGCGGTACAATGTTTATGCATGATTATAAATTTGGGGCTTATGTCCTAGCTTTAGGAAGTGCTTCGGTAATTTTTTGTTTATATTCTTGGTGGAGGGATGTAATAAAAGAAGGAATAATAGAGAAGCAGCATACCACGCCGGTTAGAGCCGGTCTTAGAATCGGTATGGCGTTATTTATTTTAACGGAAATAGTATTTTTTGGGGTGTTTTTTGCTTCTTTTTTTAAATCTAGCTTGTCGCCGGTAGGTATTCTTGACGGTGTTTGGGTAGTAAAAGAAGGAATTTGGCCTCCGCCGTTCATTAAAACCTTCGACCCCTTTGACATCCCATTTATTAATACTTTGATATTGCTATTATCAGGTAGTACTGTCACCTGGGCACATTATGCCTTAGAAGAAAAGAACCAAAAAGATTGTGCTACGGCTCTTGGTCTTACTGTATTGCTGGGAATATTTTTTACTTTAATGCAAGCCTATGAATATCATCATGCGGCTTTTAAATTTACAGATGGAATATATGCCTCTAATTTTTACTTAGCAACCGGTTTCCACGGGGCACATGTAATAATCGGTACGATATTCTTAACAGTCTGTTATTTTCGAGCAAAAAGAGGAGATTTTACTAGTAACGATAACGGTCATTTAGGGTTTGAATTTGCTGCGTGGTATTGGCATTTTGTCGATGTAGTATGGCTGTTTTTATTTACTTTTATATATGTATTCGGTAGGTGATATTTGATATGCTATTTTAATCGTATAAAAAAATTTTAATAAAGGTAAAATTAACTAGTGTGATTATAATGTTACTTAAAAATATTTGTTTATAATAGTATTTTATTATATAAAATAAGTATAGTTTGCATATATTAAGAAGTTGATTAATATAGAGATAGAGTGTAATGTGAATCTTTAAAATAATTATCGAGGTAAATTTATGAATTTTAAAAAGTTAAATATAGAATCGCTAGATCAAAGCTTGTCGGCACGTTTATTGCTTACCTTTCTTAGTATAGCTGCGATTATGATGTCATTTGACGCATTTGCAAGTGGTGCTTCTGCTGATCCTGTCGGGGCTGCATTATGTAATATGATAAAAATATTTAGAGGTAATACGGCTAGAGGAATAGCGGTTGTCGGTATAATTGTTCTAGGAATTCAAACTCTTAGAGGTAAGTTACAATGGGAAGTAGCTTTGGTTATAATAGCTGCTATTATAATATTATTTAAAGCTCCGGATATAGTAAACATGGTAGCCGGCGGTGCTGCTGATACAACATGTGGAGTTACCAGTATTTAAAAAACGTTAAGATAATTATTAGGGCTTAAAAAATCTTAATTATAATAAGAAGTAGAGTTTTAAAAGACTCTACTTTTTTATTAGCGTTGGCTTTATTGTGTGGCTCGGTTATTACAAGTATGGTGTCATACCGTGGCTTGACCACGGTATCCAGAACCTTAATAAAAAGACTGGATGCCGTGATCAAGGAACTAGAATGACACCATACGCTTTGCAACAACGCTCGCCATGACACTTTGGGCGAGTTCTCGTGTCATGCAACAACACTATTAGATTTGGTAAAGAACCCTATTGAATATCCTTAATTAACCTTGGGACTATATAGCTATGCAGCATTAATCCCTTATCGGTAAGGTAGATATTATTGTCTAATTTTATTAAATTCAATGTTTGATAATAGTTGAGCAGTTTAGTATCCAAGATATTCGTTAACTTCATACCGATTTTTTGCTCTAAACTATTAATATTTATTCCGCCTTTAAGTCGTAGTCCCATCATTAATATTTCTTCAATCATTTCTTGCAGAGATAATTTAATTTTAGCCTGAATACCGGTGTTTAATTCATTAACGGTTTGAAGCCATTTTTCCGGTTTATGCCACATCATCATGCTATAAGCCGTTGCCTGTTTAGAGTCGTCAATAATTCTACTATGAGCACCAGGACCTATACCTAAATAATTATCGTAATGCCAATAAGCTAAATTATGTATGCATTCGTGATTTGGCATTGCGTAGTTAGATATTTCGTATCTGAAATAGTTATTAGATTCCAAATAGTGATTTGTCCACTCATACATTTCCGCCGCCGCATCAGAGCTAGGAATTGTTAAACTACCTTCTTTAAATAATTTATAAAATAAAGTGCCTTTTTCAATAGTTAATTGATACAAAGAAATATGCCCGCTAGCGAGCTGCATTGCTTCCTTTAATTCTTGTTGCCAATCTTTTAAAGTTTGATCACTTCTTGCATATATTAAATCAAAAGATATTTTTGGAAAAATTTTACGAGCTGCTTCAATTGTTTTAATGGCTTGTTTTGCGTCATGCTGCCTACCTAATTTTTTTAAGTCATCTTCTCTTAAGGATTGTACGCCGATGGAAACACGATTTACTCCGGCTAATTTAAATGATTGAAATTTATTAGTTTCAAAAGATGTCGGGTTAGTTTCTAAAGTTATTTCCGTCTGATCATCGATATTAGCTAGTTCTTTTATTTTATTTATTATTCCTTCTACCACAAACGGCTCCATCAAAGAAGGAGTACCGCCGCCGAAAAAAATAGATTTTATATATTTGTTTTGAATTGTATCGGTAAAATGCTCAATTTCTTTTTCATAAGATTTAAGCCAAAGGTTATGATCTATTTTATTTGCAATATGAGAATTAAAATCACAATAAGGACATTTTGACAAGCAAAACGGCCAATGAATATAGATACTTAAATGATTCAAGGGAGCAATATGTTATTTATAAATGAAAGGCAGCTAAGGAGAAGATTATGATATAAGCCTTAAACTTTTCGATGTTATTTTAGTATGGTGCATTGTTGTATGGTACGAATTTTTGTAAAGCGTACGGTGTCATTCTAGTTCCTTGATCACGGCATCCAGTCTTTTTATTAAGGTTTTTTCTGGATACCGTGGTCAAGCCACGGCATGACACAGCCTTTTCTTTAACGTTCGTACAACATAGGGTCAAGCCACGGTATGACACCATACTTGTAATAACCATAATACGGTAAATTACGAGCCACGCAACAATGCCCTGCTTTAGCTAGAATGACATAGTTAAGTAGTACGAATGACATACCTACATACAAATATGTCTAATCTAAAATCAAATAGATTCTGCAGTCGATTTATTGTTATCAACAATTTGTTTTAAAATGAATTTCTTAATTTTTTCAAAAGCGGTATTTTCGATTTGCCTAATACGCTCTTTAGAAATTTTATATTCAGTGCTTAAAATATCTAAAGTTTTAGGAGAATCTTGTAATTTACGTTCCGTTAAAATACGAAGTTCTCGATCATTTAAAATTTTCATTGCTTTTGATAACAAACTTCTTTTATTAGTAAAATCTTGTTTATTAATAAGCAATGCCTCAGCACTTGGGCGAGTTTCGGGTAAAAGTTCAATTAGTTCTCCGCTGCTACTATCATCATTATTGATAGAATTATTTAATGATAAATCAGCTCCGGAAAGCCTAGCATTCATTTCGGCTACTTCATTTGTCGTTACTCCGAGTTCAGCGGCTATTTGAGTAAAATCTTGTACAGTGACGGCTCTTGAATATAAATTAGTGATTTTATGCTTAATCTTACTAAGGCTAAAAAATAATTTTTTTTGTGCGGCGGTAGTACCCATCTTTACTAATGACCAAGATTTTAGTATATATTCTTGAATCGCAGCTTTAATCCACCACATCGCATAAGTAGATAAACGAAAACCTAAATCGGGTTTATATTTTTTTACTGCTTGCATTAAGCCGATATTTCCTTCTGAAACCAATTCTGTTAAAGGAAGCCCATAAGTTCTATAACTGCTAGCGATTTTTGCTACTAATTTAAGATGGCTAGTTACTAATTTATGGGCAGCTTGTAAATTATTTTCGTCAAGGTAAGATTTTGCCAGCGAAAATTCTTCTTCTTGAGAAAGAGAAGGTATTTTATTAATTTTTTGTAAGTAGCTATAAAATCCTGATTCGTTAGAAATTGCTAGTGCATTAACTTTATTAGCCATATATTATACCTATTATCATCAATATCATTAATTATATTACCATATATATTAGCTAAAATAAACTAATTAAAGGTCAAGATTGAAAAAATCTAATAAAAACTTAGCAGCTTCTTTGTTCGGACTGATGCTTAGCATGATATTGCTAAGCTTTGCTTCCGTGCCGATTTATAATTTATTTTGTAAAGTTACAGGCTATGGCGGTACTACTAGCCGTGAGATAGTAAATATATATTCACCTGAAAAAGGTAGTCGTGCGATAACTATAGAATTTGATTCAAACGTCGATAAAAATTTGCCTTGGCATTTTGTGCCTAAGCAACGAAAAGCTAAGCTTATTCCGGGACAAAATACTTTAGTTTTTTATGAAGCGGAAAATTTAAGTAATAATGATATAATAGGTACTTCTATTTATAACGTTACTCCTAATAAAGCGGGAAAATATTTTGTTAAAATCCATTGTTTTTGTTTTGAAGAACAATTATTAAAAGCCGGCGAAAAAATACTAATGCCCGTAACATTTTTTATAGATAAAGACTTTGAGGATGATCCGGAAATGAACGATGTTAAAGTGATTACCTTATCTTATAGTTTTTTTAAGGTGCGAGATATTAAGGAATAACTAAAAAACTCGGTTAATATTAAATTTTTTAAATAGCTTATTGTAATTTACCGGAAAATCTAATATAATGCACTGTTTGTTTATAGGTTATTTGGAGAAAATATACTTGATGAATAAAGATTTTACTGTGGTGGTTGCGATGTCTGGAGGGGTTGATAGCTCTACCGTTGCCGCTATGCTATGTGAGCAGGGGTATAAGGTCATCGGTATTACTTTGCAATTATATGATCACGGTTTAGCAGTTAGTAAAAAAAATGCTTGTTGTGCCGGTCAAGATATTTATGATGCAAAAATGGTGGCGGCGAAATTAGGTATTCCTCACTATGTCCTTGATTATGAAAGTAGATTCAAAGATTCGGTAATCGATAATTTCGTTGATAGTTATATGCAAGGGGAAACTCCTTTGCCTTGCGTGCAGTGTAACCAATCGGTGAAATTTAAAGATTTACTTAAAACGGCAAAGGAACTGGGAGCAGGGTGTTTAGCTACCGGTCATTACGTTCGGAAAATTATGGGAGATAACGGTGCAGAGCTACATACGGGGCTTGATCCTCTAAAAGATCAAAGTTATTTTTTATTTGCTACTACTCAAGATCAACTTGATTATTTACATTTTCCTTTAGGGGGTTTAACTAAAGAAGAAACACGGCGTGCGGCAAATAAATTTGGGCTTGAGGTTGCCAATAAACCGGATAGCCAAGATATTTGTTTTGTACCCGATGGCGATTATCGTTCAGTAATTAGTAAAATTCGTAAAGATGCTAATGAAAAAGGTAAAATAGTTCATGTTAACGGTTTTGAGCTAGGCAGTCATGACGGGATAATTAATTATACAGTCGGGCAACGTCGAGGTCTTGGTATAGCATTTCATGAGCCTTTATACGTAGTAAAAATTGATCCGATAACAAAAGTAATATATGTAGGACCGGAATCTGCCTTAAAAGCTTGTGAATTTATTATTAAAGATGTTAATTGGCTGGGGAAGAAGGTTAAGGATGGAGAAAAACTTGAGGTAACCGTTAAAATTCGTTCAATGAGACCGCCGACGCCTGCTTATATAAGTAAAGTAAGCGACTCCGAAATGAAGATAAAATTATTATCACCGGAAAAAGCGGTAGCACCGGGGCAGGCATGCGTTATATATGATAACGACAGGGTGCTTGGCGGCGGCTGGATTACTAGGGAGATAAGGTAAAATTGAGATGCCATTCTAGTTCAAACGGGGCGTTGTTGCGTGGATTGAATTTTTGTAAAGCGTTTAGGTGTCATACCGTGGCTTGACCACGGTATCCAGAAAAAATCTTAGTAAAAGACTGGATGCCGTGGTCAAGCCACGGCATGACATCGTACTTGTAATATGATAATTATGAGCCACGCAACAATGTTTTACGGAAATGACACATTCAGAAATAAAAATTTATTTTATAATTTGAGGAAATAATGAGCTTTTTAAAGAAGAAAAGTTTTGAATCAGTAAGAGAAATGGGGAGTTCTAGCGGTCTTAGTAAGACGCTTGGAGCATTTGATTTAATATTGCTCGGTCTTGGTGCAATGATCGGTACCGGCGTATTTGTTGTTACCGGCATAATTGCTGCTAAATATTCCGGTCCGGCGGTAATGATATCTTATATGATTGCCGGAGTTACCTGTATTTTTGTTGCACTTGTTTATACCGAGCTTGCAGCAATGTTGCCAACTTCCGGGAGTATTTATACTTATTCCTACGTTGCATTTGGTGAAGTATTTGCTTGGTTAATAGGTAGCGTTATTGTGTTGGAGCTTGGTGTAGCTGCAGGAATAGTTGCCGCCGGCTGGTCCGGTTATGTTCAAGGAATATTAGCAGCAGGCGGGGTACATTTACCGAAAGAATTAACTACGGTACCGGCAAATGGCGGTATAATAAATTTACCGGCATTTTTAATTTCAGTATTTATTGGATTTATTTTATATTTAGGTACTAAAGATAGTAAACGATTAAATGCAATCTTAGTTTTTATAAAGATGGCGGCCATATTTGTTTTTATATTAGCTGCCGCTCCACATTTTGACGCAACTAACTGGAGCAATTTTATGCCTTTTGGTTTTAACAATGTTTTAGTAGGTGCATCTATTTTATTCTTAGCTTTTACCGGCTTTGGAACAATTGCTACAGCTGCTGAAGAGTGTAAAAATCCGAAGCGTGATATAATGATCGGTATTATCGGTTCACTGGTGTTAACTACTATAGTCTATGTTGTAATGGCGGGACTTGTGACGGGTATAGCACCTTTTGATCAGCTAAATAACGATCAGCCGCTTGCTTATGCTCTAACTATTAATAATAGCAAAATTGGTTCAGCCATTGTTGCAACCGGTGCAGTTTGCGGCATGATGACCGTACTAATGATGAATATCTACGGCACTTCACGTATTTTTTACGCTATCGCACGTGACGGTTTGTTGCCAAAAAGTTTTGCAAAATTGCACCCTAAATATGATAGTCCATATGTTACGATTATAATATTTGCAGCTCTTGCGGCATTTCTTGGAGGTTTTTGTCCTACTGAAATTACAACACAATTAACTTCAATGGGTGCTTTAATTGATTATGTAACCGTTGCAATTATCGTGATGATGTTTAGGATAAAATTGCCGAATGCACAAAGACCTTTTAAATGTCCTTTAGTATTTATTATTGCACCGTTTATCTTACTTGCTTGTACATATTTATTATTTATTCAAATATATGACGGTGAGTTTAATCTGTTAACGGCAGGACGAACACTCATATATTGGTTTATTGCAATATTTGGCTTATATATTGTTAGATCGTTTTTTATGAAGAAAGAAATTGTCGAATAGGCTGTCATACCGTGGCTTGTCCACGGTATCCAGTCTTTTATTAAGTTTTTTTCTGGATACCGTGGACAAGCCACGGTATGACAGCCTGACTTATAAATAAAATAGATAAGCCAAAATGACCGATAAGCTTAGACCTTTACGTGGAATGAAAGACCTCTTGCCGGAAGATTATAAAGTGCATGACTTTATAATTAAAAAGGCAAGAGAGATTGGTGAGTTATACGGCTATAAGCCCATGAGTACGCCCATCTTGGAATATACTAAAGTCTTTAATCGCTCGATGGGCGAGAGTTCTGACGTTATCAGTAAAGAAATTTATAGTTTTTTAGATAAAAGCGATGAGTCTGTAGCCCTACGTCCTGAATTTACCGCCGAAATTATGCGGGCTTTTATCTCAAACGACCTGCAACAAAAACTCCCTCTAAAGTTTTTCTCATACGGTCCTGTTTTTAGATATGATCGACCGCAAGCAGGCAGGCAAAGGCAATTTCACCAGTTAAATTATGAGTATATCGGTGCTAGCGGTTCTTATTCCGATGCTGAAGTTATAAAGCTTGCCGTTGATATTCTAACAAGCCTTGAAATAGAAAAAGATGTAACTTTAGAGCTTAATTCGCTTGGTTGCGTTGAGTCTCGTGCGAATTACCAGCAAGAATTAGTCGAATATTTAAATAATTTTAAGGATGAATTATCTGAAGATAGTCAAAAAAGGCTAATTAAAAACCCCTTGCGAATTCTTGATTCTAAAAATGAAAATGATCAAAAAATAATAGCAAACGCTCCGATTTTATCTGAACATTATACTGATGAAGCTAAAAAATATTTTGATGAATTACTAAAATATCTTGATGGTTTAGATGTAAAATATAAGATTAACCCAAGGCTTGTGCGAGGTCTTGATTATTATTGCCACACCGCTTTTGAGTTTACTGCTACAAAACTTGGAGCACAATCGACCATTCTTGCCGGCGGGCGTTATGACGGTCTTAGTAAAGTTATGGGCGGGGAAAATGTCCCAGCTATCGGTTTTGCTGCCGGAATTGAAAGGCTTGCTTTAATGAAAGAATATAATATAGTTTCAGTAAGACCCGTATTTATTTTGCCTATCAAGGATAATAATATCGAGCATTGTTTTACGATTGCCGATAAATTTCGCTCGCAAAATATCCCCGTAATTATGGATGCTGCAGGAAAAATAGCTAAAAGAATGCAGCGAGCAATTGCCGAAAATGCTAAATTTGTTATTTTTATCGGCGATACCGAACAAGAAAATAATAACCTAAAACTAAAGAATTTGGATAAAGAAGAAGAATATTTAATGAGCTTTGAGCAAGTAGTGAAAATGTTATTGGCAGCAAAGCTCGCTTAGAATTTCTAACTAGGTTCTGTGAACAAAATTTAAATTATTTCTCGTAGAAATTGAGCCTTGTTGCATGGCTCAATTTTTTGATGTCATTCCCGCGTAGGCGGGAATCCAGAAAAAACACTTAAAATAAGCAAAATTATATAAAAATTTACTATAATAATTCGCTTAAATATTCTCTGGATTCCCGTTTTCGCGGGAATGACATATAGCACTTTTTTTGAGCCATGCAGCAACGCCCCCACAGTTAGGAATGATATCCTTTTTGAGATAATTTTCTATCTACGCAATAATACCGTTTACATAACCTAATGACAAAGCAGAAATAAATATATATAATTTATTAACGTAAATAATTAGTGTAATTCAATGAGTACAACTCCAAATATTCAAGAAACCTTAGAAGTCGTAACGCAAGATCATTTTTCAATCTTTGCTTTAATAAGCTCTTCCGATATTATAGGCAAATCCGTTATGCTAATGTTGGTAATTGCCTCTATTTGGTCATGGGCTATTATATTTGATAAAATTTTTCGCTTAATGCAGATAAGGAAAAAAATTACGGCTTTTGAAAGTATTTTTTGGTCTGGCGGGGTCTTGGAGCATTTATATGAGAATATTAAAAGGTCAATTAACAATCCTCTTGCTTCAGTATTCGTATCGGCTATGGATGAATGTAAAAGCCTAAACACTAAAGGGCTTTCCGATGCCCTAAAAACTAGCCATAAGGAGAGAATAGTGCAATCGATGTATTTAGCACAAAATAGAGAAATCGAAAAATTAGAGAAAAATTTAAGTTTTTTAGCAACTGTCGGCTCTAGTGCACCTTTTATAGGCTTGTTCGGTACGGTTTGGGGAATTATGCATAGCTTTCAGTCTATTGCTACTTCAAAAAATACTTCCCTAGCGGTTGTAGCACCAGGTATTGCCGAGGCATTGCTTGCCACTGCAATCGGCTTATTTGCCGCAATTCCGGCGGTAATTTTTTATAATTACCTTGCTGCTCGCATAACTTTTATGAATAACAAAATTGAAGATTTTATTAGTGAATTAAATTCTATACTGTCTAAAGCGATTGATCAGGAGAAAATGTAATGGCTATTAAGCTAGGAAATTCAGCTATTAGAAGAAATAAAAGGGCGTTGGTAAGCGAAATCAACGTTACGCCTCTAGTGGACGTAATGTTAGTGCTGTTAATTATTTTTATGGTTACGTCGCCGATGTTAGTATCAGGCATTAACGTTGATTTGCCTGAAACAAATTCTAGTCCTATTTCAGGTCAGGATGAGCCGCTTGTTATTAGTATCAATAATAAAGGCGAGGTTTTTCTTCTTGAAACTCCAATAGAGAGAAAATCTTTAACAGCTAAGCTGGCAAATATTACTAAAGAAAAAAAAGACACAAGAATTTTTGTACGAGGTGATAAAAACGTATCTTATGGGGAAGTGGTGGAGGTAGTTGCCGAAATACATGCCGCCGGTTTTTCAAGAGTAGCTCTTATTTCAAATGTTAAGCATAATGACAGATAACGATAATTTCTTTATTTTTCTTAGCTGCTCGATTGCTCTACATTTATTTTTGCTGTATTTTTTTCTATTCGGCGTACCTTCACTTTTTGAAAAATTACCGGAAGAGCAAATAATAACCTTTGAAATGTTGCCGATTAGCGATAAATCTAACATTATAACACAGAAAAAACAAAAAGAAAAACCTGTTGAAAATGAGGATGCTAAGAAATCGGAACAGAGTAAACCGAAAGTTAGCGAGGAGCAAAATTTACCTGATAAAAAACCTTTAACGGAAGAGAAGCCGAAGGAAGAATCGCCTGTAGAGCCTAAAGCACAAGAAGAAAAACCGACGGAGGAAGAGAAAAAGCCGCTAGAAGAAAAAAAGGAAATTATTCCGGAAGAGAAACCGAAAGAGGAAAAATTGTCCGAAGAGAAAAAGCCGGAAGAAAAACCACCGGTAAAGGAAGCCAAAAAAGAAGCTCAAATAAAAAAAGAACAGCCAAAAGAAATAAAAAAGAAGGAAAAAAATACCGATGATTTAGATTCGCTCTTAAAAAATCTAGAGCAATCTTCTGAAGGAAATAATTTAAAATCAAGTAAATATTCACGATCAAAGCAAGAGAATAAAGAAAAAGAATCTAAAGGAAATTATAGAGAAGACTCACCGCTTTCTATCAGCGAAGCGGCGTTAATAAAAAAACAAATTGAAAGACAGTGGAATAATATTCCGGCAGGTGCACGAAATAATAATAAGGTACAAGTAATCTTAAATATCACTTTAGATAAAATCGGCAATGTGGAACAAGTAAAAATTAAAGAAGCAATTTGTCCTAATATTGCGGGTAGCGTTTGTGAGGCATTAGTCGATAGTGCAGTTAGAGCAGTGTGGCAAGCAAGCCCTATCGAAAATCTTGAACCGGCACGTTTTAATTATTGGAAAGAAATTAATTTTAGTTTCGATCCGAGTAAGTTGTAGGGTTTAACTACGTAAAACGACGTTGTTGCCTGGCTCGGTTTTACCGTATTATGGTTATTACAAGTATGGTGTCATACCATGAAGTATAATGTCATACCGTGGCTTGACCCTGTGTTGTACGAACGCCTAAATTAAATAGGTAAAATTCTGTCATTCCGTGGCTACGACCACGGAATCCAGTTTTATAACGTCATAAAAAGGCTCTAAAATGAGTCTAATATGGCTTTATTTTTCTGGATGCCGTGATCAAGTCACGGCATGACACAGCCTTTTCTTTAACGTTCGTACAGCACAGGGCTTGACCACGGTATGACATTGAACAGCTACTATACTATATTGAAAAATCGGAGTATTTTTAAGTGAAAAACATCATATATGGCATCGTATATTTTATATTATTACTATCCAGCTTAAATAGTTATGCTATTGAAACTATAAATATAGACCGTGGGCAAGCTAATCCGACGCCGGTGGCAGTCAATAAATTCGATGCGGATAATAGTGAAGATAATGAAATCGGGAATGAAATAGTTAAAGTTATTGCCAATGATTTAAAACTATCCGGTTTATTTCGCCCTATTCCTTCTGTCTCTTTTATAGAAGAAAAGAGAGGGGTAGGGCATAAGCCGCTTTTTGCCGCATGGCGACAAATTAATGCTAGCCTTTTAATAAACGGTTCAGTTGAGAAGCTTTCTAACGGGAAGCTTAAAATTAGTTTTATATTATGGGATACAGCACTAGAAAAACAGCTTGCCGGTGAAATATTTGAGGTGTCTACAAATTTAAGCCGCAGAGTAGCACATAAAATCGCTGATAAAATTTATGAAAAAATTACCGGCGACCAGGGGTATTTTGATACTAAAATAGTGTATGTTTCAGAAAGCGGACCATATTTAAAGAGGGTAAAAAGAATAGCGTTAATGGATTATGACGGTGCTAACCATAGATACCTTACCGATGGTAAAGTTCTTACATTAACGCCGAGATTTTCCTGTTCATCAGATAAGATTTTTTACGTCTCATATGCGAAAAAAAGAGCTCTTGTTTATGAACGAGATTTAAAAACAGGTAAAGAAAACGTAGTAGGTAATTTTTCAGGCATGTCTTTTGCTCCACGTTTTTCTCCTAACGGTAACAAAGCAGTGATGTCGATAGCAAAAAACGGTTCGACTCATATTTATGAAATTGACTTGGCAACTAAAAATCTTCGCCAGTTAACCGATGGTTTCGGTATTAATACTTCGCCGACCTATTCGCCGGACGGCAGCAAAATAGTATTTAATTCCGATAGAAGCGGCACCCGCCAATTATATATTATGAATTCCGACGGGACGAATGTACAGCGTATTAGCTTCGGCGGCGGGTCTTATGCCGCACCGAGCTGGTCACCGAAAGGAGATCATATCGTATTTACTAAAATTACTCGAGGAGAAGGCTTTACTATCGGGGTTATGAAACCGTACGGCGAGGCAGATGAAAATAGCGAAAGGATAATTACCAGTGGATATTTAGTAGAAGGACCTTGTTGGGCCCCTAACGGTCGTGTTATTATGTTTGCTAAAGGGTGGCCGTCAAAAGGTAAAGTTGCCGGTAAAAATAGGATTTACGCAATAGATATAACAGGCTATAATGAAAGGGAAATTATCACGCCGCAAGATGCTTCCGATCCTGAATGGTCGAACGTGTTGAATTAATATACGCTCGTATATTATTTTTCGATTCACGTGAGTAATGACGTGTTAACTATATAATCGCCGATGTAGCTCAGCCGGTAGAGCGACGCATTCGTAATGCGTAGATCTGGGGTTCGAATCCCCACATTGGCACCATAATTTCGTTAATCTAAAGAGCTGTCATATCGAGACTTCTACGTACTAGTGTACGAACGTTGAAAAAAGGCTGTGTCATGCCGTGACTTGATCACGGCATCCAGGAAAATAAAGCCATATTAGGCTTATTTTAGAGTCTTTTTATGACATTATAGACTGGATTCCGTGGTCGTAGCCACGGAATGACAGAATTTTACCTCTTTATTTAAACATTGGTACAACACAGGACTCCTACCACGTTATCCGGTTCTTACTTTTCTGGAGCCGGCCCACAAGCCAGGGGATGACAATCTCTAATTCTCGAAATACGAGTAGCGTAAAATTATAAAAATAATTTATCAATATGATATATATATTAATTGCCTTAAGTTTGACGCTTATAGTTTTAGTGATAGGTGTTATATCGATGGCTATCGGTGGGAAGTTTGGAAAGAAATTTGGCTCAAAGCTAATGTCTTTAAGGGTATTTTTTCAAGCAATTGCTATTTTACTGTTAGTTATTATATATCTTGCTGCCTGATAATATCAATTTAACGATATAGATACCTTAATAAAGTGTATTTAATCAGTATCTTCTTCATTAAGCTCTTCTCTTATTTCTTCCCATTTATCGCGAATTTCTTCTAACGTAGCCCTTTGTACTTCTACTTCGTGATCTTCAAAGTCGCTTAGAGAGGTTATCATTTGCTGAAGGTCTAATAATTTCATATGCGGGACGTACTCATCATGATAATTTTCTTCTAGCTGTCTAGCAATTTCTTCAACATCAAGCCAATGCATTATTTTCTTCTCCATATATATATTTTATGCCACTTCACTATTAGCATTTTATTTAATATTTGCCATGAAAATTTTAATGAAATATATTTAAGAAGGTAAATTATTAGCGTTGAGTGAGATTATTATGCAACTATTGGGCTATAAAATTTCGCTTATTTTTTATTTGGTCTCAATATTTCGCTTATTTAAGGCGACTAAATAAATTTCTGTAGATTCCGCTCTACTGGAAGAAGGTTTAAAATGTTTAACTAAAGAGAAATTGAGTTTAACTTTAGTTAAAAGCTCGGTTTCCGTACCTCCACGAAAAATTTTTGCAATAAAATGTCCTTGAGGTTTTAGAATTTTTAAAGCAAACTCAAAAGCCTCTTCGCATAAAAACATTGTTCGAGTATGATCGGTTGCCTTATGCCCTGTAGTATTTGATGCCATGTCGCTCATTACTATATCGGCTTTGCCGCTTAAAGCTTCTATAATCATCTCTGCCGTTTCTTTATCAAAAAAATCTTTTTGAAAAAAATCTACTCCGGCAATCGGTTCAATCTCTAATAAATCTACGGAAATTATTTTACTATTTGAATCGCTATCTGTAGATTTGGTAAAATTTGCCGCAACTTGACTCCACCCGCCGGGAGCTGCACCTAAATCAACTATTTTCATGTCGGGTTTGAATAATTTAAACTTTTCATGAATCTCAAGCAATTTATATGCCGCTCTCGATCTATAACCGTCTAAGCGAGCTTTAGAAACATAAGGATCGTTTAATTGGCGTTTTAGCCATTTATTTGATGAGATTGTTCGTTTTTTAGAAGTTTTAACTCTAACAAATTTACTTCTAAAACCTTTTAAATTGTCTGACATATGATTTTTTTACTCTCTTTGGCTATTGTATCTAACATCGAATTAACAAAGCCTATTTCATGCTCATTTAACATATCGTTGGCGATATCCGTAAATTCGTTAATTACTACTTTAGCCGGTATATCGGCAAAAAACAGTAATTCGCAGATACTAACACGTAATAATGCCAAGAGTAAAATAGGCATATGAGTAATATCTTTAGTATTTGTTAGATGCGTAGAGATAATTTGCTCTATTTGTTCAAAATTTTCAATTACTAGCTTTACCAACGTTCTAAAATGACTTATGTTTAACGTTATTTTTAAATGCTTATGTGAATTAGTTTCGGAAGTCTCGCTTGTTTTTTCATCTTGATAAAAAGCTAGCATTTTTTCTACTATAGAATCTATATTTTGTTCCGAGCTTTGTAACGTATATTGATAAATAGCTTGTACCGCTGCAATGCGTGCTATTGTTTTTTTATTGATTTTGTTTGAACTCATAATGTATAAAATATGCTATAGAGAAGAGTAAATTAATATTGTAGTTGTATGGCGTGGGTCGTTAAACGTCATGATGAGACGGCATTGTTGCGTGTATAGAATTTTTGCAAAGCACTCGGATGTCATGCCGTGGCTTGACCACGGCATCCAGTCTTTTACTAAGGTTTTTTCTGGATACCGTGGTCAAGCCACGGCATGACACCGTATTTGTAATACCATAATTATGAGCCATGCAACAAGACCAATGCCTCCTCGCAATGATGTTTTTGAGAATATAACAAAACTTCTTATTAGTAAACTTATAAAATTTATTTATGTTATCAATATTTGGATTTATTTTAACGATTAGTATTTTAGTATTTATCCATGAATTGGGGCATTACTTAGCGGCAAGGTTTTTTGACGTAAAAATTGAAGAGTTTTCTATAGGATTCGGGAAAGAACTAATAGGTATTACGGACAAAAGAGGAGTGAGATGGAAAATTTGCCTCTTGCCGTTTGGCGGATACGTTAAGATTTACGGTTATGATCAATCAACGATTGATACAACACAAGTTATTAATGAGAAAGTAGCTTTTTTTGCTAAATCATGTTTAGCACGTTTCTTAATCGTGGTTGCCGGACCGATGATTAATTATTTGCTGGCCATTATAATATTTACCGGCTTTTATTCTTTTCTAGGGAAGGTAGAAATTCCGGCAGTGATTGGGGAAGTAATAGCTTCATCTGCTGCAGAAAAAGCTGGCTTACGGGAAAATGATAAGATTATTAAAATTAATAATAAAATCGTTAAAGATTTTAGCGATCTACAAAATGAGATATTAATTACCCGAAATCAGCCTTTAAATTTACTAATCGAAAGAAAGGGGGAGGAAGTTACTATTGAGGTAACGCCTGAAGAAGTATTTTCTACATCTAACCAAGTGAGAAAGGTAAAAAAAACTCGTATAGGAATTATAGCTAA
The DNA here is from genome assembly GCA_020881235.1 of Rickettsia endosymbiont of Oxypoda opaca. Lineage (GTDB taxonomy): Bacteria > Pseudomonadota > Alphaproteobacteria > Rickettsiales > Rickettsiaceae > Rickettsia. The sequence goes on from JAJIYK010000086.1 coordinate 20,818, forward strand.
AAATGAACCTATCCGTGTTAAAATGAATATTTTTTCAAGTGGCGTAGAAGCTGTTAGCACTACTATAAATTTTTCAACTTTAACATTGAAAGCTCTTGTTCAAATAGTTATAGGACAGCGATCTTTTGAGGAAATAGGTGGACCGTTAACTATCGCAAAAGAATCCGGTAAGTCGCTAGCTGAAGGGTCAGCTACGTTTTTATTGTTTATAGCTATGCTATCGATTAATTTAGGGTTGCTTAACCTTTTGCCTATTCCGATCCTTGACGGCGGGCATTTAATATTTATAATTTACGAGGCAATTACCGGTAAATTACCGAACAACCGTATTAGAGATATTTTACTACGATTGGGAGTGGGAATGATAATTTTTCTTATGATAATTTCTATTTCAAATGATATAAAAAACTTATTTCCTTAAATATAATATGCTAAATTATAAGTTTAACGCACGATTTACTTGTTTTTTTTTATATTATCTACTATTGTGGAACACGAGTTTTAAATTTTAAAAGTATTTTTATTAATTACAATCTAAAGAAGGTTTTGGGTGAAAATTCGATCAATTATTAAATTAGCAATTGTAGCAATAACTGTTTTCTATTGTCATTTTTTATTAGCCGACGGTACTATTCAAAAAATAACGATAGAAGGCAATCACCGAGTAGAACGCTCTACTATCGAGAGTTATTTAAACCTTAAAGTCGGTGATGTTTATAATTCATCAAAGGAAGATGAAGCAGTTAAAAATTTATATGCTACTTCGCTTTTTAAAAATATAAACATTAAATTTCTAAACGGCGGTAACCTTGTTGTTACCGTTACGGAAACACCTTTTATAAGTAGCGTGGTATTTACCGGTAATTCCAAAATAAAAACGGGAATGTTAGCTAAAGAGATTTATACCGTGTCGGGTGAGTCACTCAGCCAGGCAAAAATTGAATTGGATGTGAAAAAAATATTAGAAATATACAAACGTTCAGGGCGTTTTTCCAGTACCGTAACACCTAAAATCGAGAATTTAGAAAATAATAGAGTTAAGGTTATATTTGATATCGCCGAAGGACCGAAAACCGGTATAAAATATATTTATTTTAGCGGTAATGAAAATTATCGTGATGCCGAGCTTAAATCCGTTATTTTGACTAAAGAATCTAAATGGTTTCGTTTTTTAGAAACTAACGATACATATGATCCTGATCGTATAGAATATGATAAAGAGTTATTAAAAGAATTTTATCAGTCAGTGGGTTTTGCCGATTTTAGGGTTATATCGGCAACGGCGGAACTAAGTCCTACTAAAGAATATTTTATGCTTACCTACTCAATAGAGGAAGGTGATAAATATAATTTCGGAAATGTGACGATTGATAACAAATTACCCAATATTGATATATCGAAAATTAACAAATTTATTAACATCAAGCCAGGTGATGTTTTTAATATGAAATCTTTGGATAATACGGCTGAAAAAATTACCGGCTATTTTGCTAGTATGGGATACCCTGCAGTAAATGCTTATCCGGATATAGTAAATAAAACTCCCGACCATACTATCGATGTTAAATTTGTTATCGATAAAGCAGATCGAGTTTTTATAAATAAAATTAATATTGCTAACAATTTAAAAACCGAAGATAAAGTTATCAGAAGGGAGTTTAAAATTGAAGAAGGGGATATATTTAATCGTACCTATATAGAAAAAGGGGAGCGTAATCTTCGCAACTTAGATTATTTTGAAAAAGTGGCGATTACCGTCGTTCCGACAAAAGAAAAAGACAAATACGACCTTAATATCGATGTTGATGAAAAATCTACCTCCTCTATCGGTTTCGATTTAGGGTATAATACTGCCGGTGGAATATTTGGACGTTTATCGTTTTTAGAGCGTAACTTAGTCGGTACCGGTAAATTGTTGAATGCCGGCGTGCAAATGGGTAAAAAAAGCTCTAGTTATTATGCTGGTATAACCGAACCACACTTTTTGGACAGAGATTTATCGCTTAGTGAGAACATATTTAGAAATTATAGCGGTCATGGTTCTACTCTCTTGTCGCAGGGTGATCAGGGCTATAAATTACATTCTATCGGTTCTAAGACTTCTCTTGGTTATGACATCATGGAAGATTTAAGTCATGAAATCGATTATTTGATTAAGCGAGATATTTTAAATGCTCCAACTCCGTCAAGTTCGATATTTTTAAATGAACAAATGGGAACATTTTATACTTCGGCAATAGGTCAGACTATTACTTATGATCAAACGGATAGTAGAATTATTCCGAAAAACGGTTATCTCATAAGCGGTACTCAAGAATTTGCCGGCGTCGGCGGGAATAATAAATATTTAAAACATGAAATTGATAGTAAATATTTTAAATCCTTTATAAATAATAAACTTACTTTAAAATTATCAGCTGCAGCCGGTAATATTATAGGGGTGGCGGGTAAAACCGTTCGTATCTCGGATCGTTTTAATCTTGGCGATTATACTTTAAGAGGGTTCGCCAGCGGCGGCGTTGGACCTCGTGAAAAGGTTACTAATGAAGGACTAGGCGGTGAAAAATACTGGACATTTTCTACGGAGCTTAATTTCCCGACTCCTTTACCTGAAGAGTTTAACTTGACGGGAGCAGTGTTTATGGATATGGGGAGCTTGTGGGGAGTAGGTTTAAATAATAAAAAATTCCAAACACCGAATGGTTTTTATAATGATAATTCAATCAGAGCTTCGGTAGGTTTCGGATTTATTTGGATAACACGTTTTGCACCGATCAGAATGGATTGGGGATTTCCGATTAAGAAAAAGAAATATGACGATACCCAAACTTTCCACTTAAGATTTACAACACATTTTTAAGATTGTTGTTGATGTTATTCCTACGAAGGTGGGCATTGTTGTGTGGTTCGAAAAAAGTGCCTAAAACTGTCATACCGTGGCTTGACCCTGTGTTGTACGAACGTTAAAGAAAAGGCTGTGTCATGCCGTGACTTGATCACGGCATCCAGAAAAATAAAGCCATATTAGACTTATTTTAGAGCCTTTTTATGACGTTATAAAACTGGATTCCGTGGTCGAAGCCACGGAATGACAGAACTTTTATCTCTTTATTTAAACGTTCGTACAGTAGAGGGCTTGACCCTGTGTTGTACGAACGTTGAAAAAAAGCTGTGTCATGCCGTGACTTGATCACGGCATCCAGAAAAATAAAGCCATATTAGACTTATTTTAGAGCCTTTTTATGATATTATAAGCTGGATTCCGTGGTCGTAGCCACGGAATGACAGAATTTTTACCTCTTTATTTAAACGTTCGTACAGTAGTGGGTCAAGCCACGGTATGACACTGTACGTTTTGCAAAAATTCGAGCCACGCAACAACGCTAAAACTTGTTCAGCATAACTTTATCACTTTATTTGTATAACTATCCTAAGCCATGAGCAAAAAGCTTTTTATCAAAACCTACGGTTGTCAGATGAATGTCTATGACTCCATCAAAATGCAGGATTTGCTTTATCCGTTCGGCTATGAAGCTACCGAAAGCATGGCGGATGCTGATATTATTATTTTAAATACTTGTCATATTAGAGAGAAAGCTGCAGAAAAAACCTATTCAGAATTAGGACGCATTAAAAAACTTCAAGATCAAAGAAAGGGGCAGGGCTTAAATTCGGCAATAATCGTGGTGGCCGGTTGCGTTGCACAAGCGGAAGGGGAAGAAATTTTTCAAAGAACGCCTTATGTAGATATTGTTGTCGGACCGCAATCATATTATAATTTACCGGAGCTAATCGCAAAAGTCGTTAGGCACGAAAAACATTTAATCAACCTTGATTTTGTTGAAGAAGCAAAATTTGATAAATTACCGGAGCAGTTATACCCTCAAGGGTCTAGTGCCTTTATTTCTGTACAAGAGGGGTGTGATAAATTTTGCACTTTTTGTGTAGTGCCTTATACCAGGGGTGCAGAATTTTCAAGGAATCTTGAACAAATATATAGAGAAGCATTAAAGGTAACTACAAGCGGTGCTAAAGAAATAACGTTACTCGGCCAAAATGTTAATGCTTATCATGGCAAAGATCCTGAGGATAAAATTTGTAGTTTGGCAGATTTAATAAAGCATTTGGTACAAATTCCAAATTTAGAACGAATACGCTATACTACTTCGCACCCAATAGATATGTCGGATGATTTAATAAAGGTGCACGGCTTAGAACCTAAATTAATGCCTTTCTTGCATTTACCGGTACAATCGGGTGCAAATAAAATTTTAAAGGCAATGAACCGCAAGCATGATCGGGATTATTACTTTGATATTATTAACCGCCTGCGTGCGGAGCGTCCTGATATAGTTTTTTCTTCAGATTTTATTGTCGGCTTTCCTGGTGAAACCGATGAAGATTTTGCCGACACCTTGGATTTGGTTCGCAAAGTCGGTTACGGTCAATGCTATTCGTTTAAATATAGCCCACGCCCGGGTACGCCCGGTGCATTAAAAGAGCAATTACCGGAAAATATAAAATCGGCAAGGCTTAGCATATTACAAAAAGAACTGAGTGATCAGCAATTAGCTTTTAATGAAACTTGTGTCGGTAAAGTTATGAAAGTTTTATTTGACCGCAACGGTAAATTTGACGATCAGATAATCGGCAAAACACCCTATATGCAATCGGTGTATATAGCAAATCCCGATAAAAATTTACTCGGAAAAATTATTGACGTAAAAATTATTAAAGCAGCAAATAATAGCTTAGCCGGTGAAGTAATATAGGTAAGTGTTTTTGAAGTTATCCTTATGTAAATCAGAAAATAGTGGTCTTTGACTGTATTTGCAAAGCGTTTCGGTGTCATACCGTGAAGTTGTACCTGTGTTGTTGCGTGGATAGAATTTTTGCAAAGCGTTCGAGTGTCATACCGTGGCTTGACCACGGTATCCAGAAAAAATTTGCAGCATCTTGCGGTTAGAGCAATAGTATGTTTTATGAAACGATATTATGTTTATATATTAACAAGTAAACGTAACGGTACTTTATATATTGGAGTTACTTCAGATATAGTAAAACGTGTTTGGCAGCATAAGCAAAAAACGATTAAAGGATTTTCAACAAAATACAATATAAATAAATTAGTTTACTTTGAACAATTTGATGATGTTAATTTTGCAATTAATCGTGAAAAATTATTGAAAGAATATAAAAGAAAATGGAAATTAGATTTAATTGAATCCAATAATCCTGAATGGTATGATTTATATGAAGAAATTATAAAGTAAGAACTGGATGCCGTGATCAAGTCACGGCATGACACAGCCTTTTCTTTAACGTTCGTACAGTAGAGGGTCAAGCCACGGTATGACACCATACTTGTAATAACCATAATTCTATAACTTAGTAAAAATACCATAACGTAATAAACATAAAATCATCTTAATGTACAAATCATTATATTTTTACTTAAAAATTTTTAGCGTGCTGGCTTTAATAGGTTTTGGCGTAGTTGCTTATTTAATCTATTATTATTCGAGAGATCTACCGGACTACTCACAGCTGGCAAATTATTATCCGCCGTCAGTGACTCGTGTTTATTCTCGTGATGGGAAATTAATGGAAGAATATGCCTTTGAACGTCGAGTATTTGTGCCTATTAACAGTGTACCGAATTCATTGATTGAGGCATTTATTGCAGCAGAAGATAAGAATTTTTTTAGCCATCCCGGCGTGGATATTCTGGGTATAATCAGAGCAGCGATCTTTAATATCTCAAACCTTCTGCATCATCGTCGAATGGAGGGCGGCTCTACCATCACTCAGCAAGTAGTAAAAAATTTCTTGTTAACCAATGAAGTTTCAATAAAGCGTAAGGTCAAAGAAGCCGTGCTATCTTATATGATTTCGAATACTTTCACTAAGGAGCAAATTTTAGAGTTGTATCTTAATCAAACATTTTTTGGTCATGGAGCATACGGCGTAGCTATGGCGGCACAGAATTATTTTAACAAATCAATCGAAGAATTAACTATTGCCGAATCAGCCTTTATTGCCGGTTTGCCGAAAGCTCCTTCAAATCTAAATCCCGATAAAAATTATGCAAGGGTAAAAGAGCGTCGTGACTATGTAGTTCTTAGAATGCTTGAAGATGGCTATATAACTGAAGAAGCGGCAATAGAGGCCATAGACACACCGATTATTTTACAAAAACGAGATCGCAATGAAACGATTACGGCAGATTACTACGCAGAGCAAGTAAGGGAAGAAGTAATTAAAATGCTAGGTAGCAAAGAAGAATTTTATACGGGCGGTCTGACTATTATCACTTCTTTAGATACAGAAATGCAAGGAATCGCTGAAAATTCGCTTAGAAAAGGTATAAGAGAATATGATCGGAAATACGGTTTCAGGAAACCGATCGCTAATATTACCCTTGAGAATTGGCAAGAAAATTTAAAAAATTTACCGTCTCCCCCATCACTTCTCGAATATAAGCTAGCCGTGATATTGGACGTGGCGGATAATTATGCTGAAATCGGACTTGAAAACGGCAAAAAAGCTAAAATTCCTATTTCCGAAATGAAATGGGCAAAGAGTAATTTAAAATCAGTTAAAACTATATTAAAAAAAGGCGATGTAATAGTAGTTGAGCCGGTAAAAGATTATTATGCTCTTCGACAAATTCCGGCAGTAAACGGTGCTATTATGGTTATGAATCCAAATACCGGTCAGGTACTGGCAAGCGTCGGCGGCTATGATTTTACTGCCAGTAAATTTGATAGAGTAACGCAAGCATTGCGGCAACCCGGGTCTTTAAGCAAAACTTTTGTTTATCTAGCAGCTTTAGAAAACGGCATAAAACCTAATCAAATTTTTGACGACGGACCGATAGAGATATCTCAAGGCGAAGGTATGCCTAGCTGGCGACCTAAAAATTATGAAGGAAAATTTTTAGGTCCCATTACTATGCGTACCGGTCTTGAGAAATCTAGAAATCTTATAACTGTTCGAGTGGCTACTGCCGTGGGTCTTACAAAAATCGTTGATATAATTAAGCGTTTCGGAATTAATAGCGAGCCGAAAAAAGTTTACTCGATGGTACTCGGTTCTATTGAAACTACGCTTGAAAAAATGACTACTGCCTATGCGATTATAGCAAATTCCGGTAAAAAAGTCTCACCGCATTTTGTGGAATTGATCAAAGACCGCAACGGCAAAATAATTTACCGCCGAGATAATAGAAATTGCGAATCTTGTAACGTTTCGGATACTGAGCTAGAAACGGCAATGCTAACTATACCGGCAGAGAATGCTTATATGGTTATAGATGAGGCTAGCAATTATCAAATTACTTCCTTTCTAACAGGAGCAGTAGATAGAGGAACGGCGTATTCAGCCAAAAAGCTCGGGAAGGTTATGGGGGGGAAAACCGGCACAAGTAATGATAGTAAAGATACGTGGTTTATCGGTTTTACTCCAAAAATAGTAGTCGGTAGTTATATCGGCTACGATATTCCTAAAACCCTTGGCAGATCGGCAACCGGTTCTAGTGTAGTATTACCTATTTTTATAGACTTTATGCAAAATGCTTATAAAGATATTCCTTCGCTACCGTTTAAAGTACCGGAGTCGATAAAATTATTAGCGGTAGATAGAGCAACCGGAAAAGTTACACCGCAAGGTAGCGTTATGGAAGCATTTAAAGTAAATAACATTCATATGCTCGAATCTGATGATTTTGTTAAAGATAATAATATTTTCGATTACGTTCCAACCGAAAAGGATAATTCTCAAGAGATATATTAAGTTTACATATACAGCGTCATTGCGAGCGACTTGATCGGCGTTGTTGCGTGGATCGAATTTTTGCAAAGCGTACGGTGTCATTCTAGTTCCTTGATCACGGCATCCAGTCTTTTTATTAATGTTTTTTCTAGATACCGTGGTCAAGCCACGGTATGACATTGAAGCCATTTTTCGAACCAAACAACAAAGCTCTATAATTAAGCGGCAATATCGGGTAAAGTTACACAGCGGCGTTTATTATTTAGAGTTATTTGTAGGTTAATCCTAACTAACGGTTCAGGGAGTAAATGCTCAATTATTTCCGGCCATTCTATTAGGCATAAATTGCCCTGTAAGGCATCTTCTATACCGAGTTCATAAATTTCTTCGGATGATTTCAACCGATAAAGGTCAAAATGATAGATCATAAAATTTGTTGCTTGGTAGGTTTGGAGAATATTGAAAGTCGGGCTAATAATTTCGGTGTTAGAGCCGCAAAAATATTTAATAATTTCCCTGCATAGAAAGGTTTTGCCGGAGCCGAGGTCACCGGTAAATAGTACAACGCTACCCGCACTTAATTTTTGAGCTAAAATTTTAGCAAAATTTTTAGACTCTTCTTCGTTATTTAGCAATGTTTCGTGGTTTAGCATATGTTATTAAGATGTCATTCAAAAAACCCAGTCATTGCGAGAAGGCATTGGCGTTGTTGCATGGCTCGACCTTGCCCTGTGTTGTACAAACTTTAAAGAAAAGGCTGTGTCATGCCGTGACTTGATCACGGCATCCAGAAAAATAAAACCATATTAGACTTGTTTTAGAGCCTTTTTATGACGTTATAAAACTGGATTCCGTGGTCGAAGCCACGGCATGACAGAATTTTACCTCTTTAATTTCAATGTTCGTACAACACAAGGCTTGACCACGGTATCCAGAAAAAACCTTAATAAAAAAACTGGATGCCGTGATCAAGGAACTAGAATGACACCGAACACTTTGCAAAAATTCGAGCCATGCAACAATGCCACCTCGCAATGACGTTTAGGGCATCCACGCAACAACGCCTTATGTGGTTCGCAATGAACGGTTACGCCACCAGCTTCTCACGCAATACTTCTACTAATTTATTAATTGCCTCGGCGGGGTTTATATTTTCGAGAATAGCCAGCTCACCGGCAAGTCTATTTAATGCAGATTCGTAAAGGGTTCTTTCGCTGTAAGAACGATCATTATCAACATTTTTGTGGAGATCACGCAATACTTCAGCAACAGCAACAATGTTTCCTGAGTTAATTTTACCTTCATATTCTTGTGCCCTTCTACTCCACATTCTATTGCCTTGTTTAGCTTTACCTTGCAGGGTGGAATATATTACATCGAGGTCTTTTTTGCTTGCAACCGCTCTAAGACCGACAACGACCGCTCTGCTAACAGGAACTTTTAGCGTCATTTTATCTTGTGGAAAAGAAATTACATAAACTTTAATTTCCGTACCGGCTAAAGTATGAAATTCTATATTTATTATTTCTCCTACTCCGTGAGACGGGTATACGATTCTTTGCCCTATTTTAAACTCAGATTGTGTTGACATATTTTAGTTCCTCCGTAAAATATTTAGACTTACACTACTCACCTTTCTAGAAATTTTTGAAATAGTGAGAGGGGTATAATTGTAGTTTTATACAAAATACCAGAGCTTAATATAGCATATTTTACTATAGTTAGAAAGTACTAAGTTTTATTATTATGATACGATTTTCGCAGAGATTTAAGTTAACAAAGAAAAAATTTATTATTGTAATAATATTAATAAAATCCTATTGTATTTAAAACCCTCGTCATTGCGAGGAGGTACAAAGTACCGACGTGGCAATCTTATGAAATTAGCTGGATTGCTTCGCTTCGCTCGCAATGACGAGAGGAGTAATTATATAACTAAAAAATAAATACCCATGTATAATATTTTTATTACTATAATATTTTTATTGTTTTTAAGCTCTTGTTCTGAAGTTAAAGCCAAAGAACAAGAAGAAAAACCGGAGCAAGTCATAAAAGAAAATAGCGATATTTCGATAGAGCAAACAAAAGTCCCTGCAAATGTAAGCGAGCCGGTAGCTCCTCAAAATAGTGATAATAATTTCGAAGAACCGCCTACGGAAGCGGCTATTTCTGAGCAAGATAGTAATAATCAAGAAGTTACTTTGCAAGATAAGCAAAAAAATGAAACGGTCACAGATTCTAGTGCTGCCTTGGTAGAATCCGCCGTAACTTTTAACGTCGGCAAAAACGACATCGTTCTTGGAAATAAAGAATCAAAGGTGGTGATGGTAGAGTATTTTTCTCCTACTTGCCCGCATTGTGCTTATTACCACACGGCGGCTTTCCCGGAAATTAAGAAAAAATATATTGATACTAATAAAATAGCTTATGTTATTCGGGAATTTATTAGTAATAAGCAAGATTTGGATGCCGCAATTTTAGCTCGTTGCAAAGGTGATATAGATAGCTTTTTACAATTTCATAAAGTAATATTAGAGCAGCAAGATAAATGGGCGTATAGTAATAAATATCGTGAGCTATTAACAAATATCGGTCAAATCGGCGGTATTTCTCCTGAAACCTATCAACAATGTTTAAGTAACGATAAAATTACGGAGATATTGCTTGCTAATACTAATTTTGTAGCAAAAGCTCCAAAATTTATCGGTACCCCGTCATTTTTTGTTAACGGTGTACAGATTGAGCAAGGATATACTATTAATAATATTTCGGTGGCTATAGATAAAGCTTTAGAGAAAGATGAAGTTAAAATTTAATGGATCAGGAAAAATTAAAAAATATCCAAAAAAGAATAAAAGAATTTAAAGCAACAGAGGATTCTAATTTAAAGTCAAAGCAAGAAATTAGTACATTTACTATAGGCGTAGATTTAGTTGCCGGAACAATGGTCGGCGTGTTTATCGGCATAACGATCGATAAATTATTTAATTCCAAACCGTTATTTCTTATATTATGTATGATAATAGGAATTATTGCCGGCTTTAATATAATTTGGCAAAAATTAAAAATAACTAATAAAAAATGACACACAGTCCTTTAGTCCAATTTAACGTAAAAAATTTGCTCGAAATTCAGTTGTCGGGTATTGATATTAGTTTTACTAATTCCAGCGGCTATATGTTACTCGCTGTTATTTTAGCTTTGACTTATTTTTATGTAGCTTTACAAAAAAAACAAGTGGTTCCTTCAAGGCTGCAGGTAAGTGCTGAAATGGTCTATAATTTGGTTACCGGTATGCTAAGTCAGAATGTCGGAGCAAAGGGGCGTAAATTCATCCCGTTAATTTTTAGTTTATTTATATTTATTTTATTTTGCAATTTGCTAGGTATGATTCCCTACGGGTTTACCGTTACTAGCCATATCTCAGTAACTTTTGCCTTGGCAGTTATGGTTTTTTTAACGGTAACGATTGTCGGTTTTTATAATTACGGGCTACATTTTTTGACCGTTTTTTTACCGCATGGAACTCCCTTATGGCTTGCTCCCTTAATGATAATAATTGAATTATTTACTTATCTTGCAAGACCGCTAAGTTTATCATTGCGACTTGCCGCTAATATGATAGCCGGACATATCTTATTAAAGGTAATAGCCGGCTTTTCGGTTTCTCTAATGATTTACTTGAAATTTATTCCGCTTCCTCTTATAGTCGTGCTAATCGGGTTTGAAATTTTTGTTGCGGTACTTCAAGCTTATATTTTTACTATTCTTTCTTGTGTGTATCTTAATGATGCTATTAACCTACACTGATATATAGCTTCAAGCATTAAGGTATAGACACTAAATTTTGCAAGTCTCGCTTGTGCTCACGTATTTAGTATACGCTGTGCAAGCTCGCTTTGAAATTTAATGTCTATACCTTAATGCTTTTTGCTATATCTTGATGTATACTAAGAAATTATAGTAGAATATTTATTTAATTAAAGTTGGGAATTTATATGGATATGATCTCTTTAAAATATATAGGTGTCGGGTTTATGGCTATCGGTATGTTTGGAGCGGCACTAGGTGTGAGCAATATATTTAGCTCACTACTAAGTTCGATAGCTCGAAACCCTTCAGCCTCCGAACAACTACAAAGAATGGCATTAATCGGTGCCGGACTTGCCGAAGCAATGGGGCTGTTTTCTTTTGTGATAGCGATGTTGCTTATATTCTCTTGATATTACTGTTGGTTGTCATTCCATGACTTGGTCGATGTTGTTGCATGGCACATAATTTACCGTATTATGGTTATTACAAGTATGGTGTCATACCGAGGCCCCTTCCACGGTATCCAGAAAAAACCTTAATAATAAAGACTGGATGCCGTGATCAAGGAACTAGAATGACACCGTACGCTTTGCAAAAATTCGAACCATACAACAACGCCCCGCCTCCGTAGGAATGACATACAGTACTTTTTTAGAACCATGTCAACAACACTGTCGTAGCCACGGCATGACACAAAACCAATCCAATCCTTCATTTACGAGCAATATATGCCGCAATTTGATCTTACTAACTATTATTCACAAATTTTTTGGCTAATTGTTACTTTCAGTTTGCTATATATTGTTGCTTATAAATTTATAGTGCCTGTTGCTGAGCAAATTTTAAATAACAGACAGGTAAATATTCAAGATAATGTAGAGCAAGCGGATAAATTAACGCTAGAAGCTGAAGAATTAACTAAGTATTATCATGAAGAATTAACTAAAATATCAGATGATATAGCACATCTCAAAAAAGAGGCTATAAATTCCTTGGAAGGTACTTTTTTGGTAAAAAAAACTAATATGGAAAAAGAGTTAAAACAGCAGATAAAACAAAATCTTGAAGATATAAATATAGCCAATAAAGCCTTTTGGCTTAATGGGAACAATGCCGTAGCAAGCTTAGCTGCTAATGTAATTAAAAAAATTACCGGTAAGCAAGCTGATATAAATTTATTAAAGAAAATTACAGGAAAATAAGATGATGAATTTTTTAGATGAAAGTTTTTGGCTTGCCGTGAGTTTTATATTTTTTATATATTTAATTTATAGACCGACAAAAAAAGCAATTTTAAAATCCTTGGATACTAAAGTTTTAGAAATTCAGGAAAAGGTTTTAAAAGCCGAAAAGTTAAAAGATGATGCTGTTTTGTTATTTGCTCAAATTAGCGAACAAATAAAAAAGTTAGAAATTTTGCGTAATAAAATGCTGCAAGAAGGGGCAAAACATACCGAAGAAATAGTTAAAGAAAAAAATAAGGAAATAGAAGAACTTTTAGAACATAAAAAAATAGAAGTTGTTAAGTTAATCGAAAATCAAAAAAACCAAGCAAGTCAAGCTTTACAAGTCGAACTTTGTGACCAAGTAATAGAATTAGCTTTAGCTTATTTTCAATCATCAAAAAGTACCGACTTGTTAGATAGCGATATTGCTAAAAATCTAATGAATAATCAAATTAAAAATTCTGATAATAAATATAATTAATTTTTATTATCTATTACCCACTTACTATTCAAATAATCATTATTATATTTACTTAAATACTCCTGATATTTGCCTTTAAAATCTATTATAGATTTGTAAGAAATAGCTATAACTCTAGTAGCGATATGGCTGGCAAAATCTCGATCGTGAGTAACAAGAATTAAAGTACCCGGATAATTAACTAGAGCTTCTTTTAAAGTGTTACGAGCTTCGATATCTAAGTGGTTAGTCGGTTCATCAAGCACCAGAATATTACTTTTTTCTAGAATAATTTTAGCTAGTAATAATCTTGCTCCTTCACCGCCGCTTAAACTTAAAATATTTTTATTTACTTCTTCTTGACGAAATAATACTTGCCCCAAAGTGCTTCGAATTGTCCGATCAGTTTCCTTTTCCGCTTGAGCTGTTAACCAGTTAAGAATACTAATATTTTCATTTAATAATTCATGATGATCTTGAGCGAAATAAGAAATTTGGGCTTCATATCCCCATTCATAACTGCCGTGGTCGGCTTGGATTTTTCCGAGTAAAATTTTTAGAAGCGTTGATTTTCCGACGCCGTTCGGACCGATGATTATAATCTTTTCACCACGAGAGACAGTAAAATTCACTTTGCTAAATACCATTTTATCGGCAAAGCTTTTGGAGGTATCATTAACTTTTAATACTAATTTTCCGGATGATCTATTTTGCTGAAAATTAAAAACGGGACTAATGCGTGAAGATTTTTGTAAATCCGGTAGCTGTATTTTTTCAAGTTGTTTTTCTCTGGAGGCACTTTGCCTTGCTCTTGTACCTGCTCGAAATCTATCAATTCCGGCCTGCATTGTAGCAATTTTTTTCTCTAAAAAAGCATGCTCATTAAGTTTTTGCTCAGCGACTAATTGTTTTTCTCGAACAAAATTATCGTAATTGCCGGTATAGGGTTTAATTTCACCGTAATCGATATCGAGAATATGAGTAGCAATACTATTAAGAAAAGTAAGGTCATGAGAAATAAAAACTAAAGTACCTTTAAATGAAGTTTTTAAGTAATTTTCTAACCAGTAAATAGAAATTATATCAAGGTGATTGGTCGGCTCATCAAGTAATAATATATCAGGATTGTTAAATAAACCTTGAGCAAGCAATACTCGGAGCTTATATCCGCCGGATAATACCGAGAGCGGTTGATAATGATATTCTTCTTTTATGCCGAGACCGACTAACAATTCTGCAGCGAAAATTTCTGCCGTATAGCCGTCATTATCATATATTATTTGTTCAAGTTCGCCGAGTCTGAAACCTGTTTCTTCATCGCATTCAGGTTTTGCAAGTAATTTATTTTTTTCTTGTAAAGCATTCCATAATTCTTCTTTGCCGGCAATTACGGTATCTATAATTAACGTATTTTCATAGCGAAATTGATCTTGTTTTAAACAGCCTATTTTGGAGTTTCTAGAAATACTAATTTCACCGAAAGCCGGTTCTTCTTCTTTTAGTAAAACCTTAAAAAAAGTAGTTTTTCCTGCACCGTTAGCTCCGACAAGACCGTATCTATTACCTTTTTTAATGTGAAGATTTACGTCAATAAATAATATTTTCGCACCATAGCTCATAGCCAGGTTATTTATAATAATCATGTGTATTTTTTAAAATAGAAGGGTTTTTAGGATAATTAGAGTTAGATTGTCATGAAGCCTTATGTTTTTTTTAGGTTATTGTTGCATGGCTCGAATTTTTGCAAAGCGTTTGGTGTCATGCTCACTGCTGTACGAACGTTTAAATAAAGAGGTGAAAATTCTGTCATACCGTGTAAAGGTTACGTAATTCGTTGACAGTTTTGTAAGAAAGCAAGAGGAGTTTTAGCTGCCAAAGATTGATGAGTTCTGATTTCATTATAATAAATTAAATACTCAAATAATCTATCTTTAAGCTCCTCTAT
>JAJIYK010000087.1 GCA_020881235.1 Rickettsia endosymbiont of Oxypoda opaca
GATCAGGATTAAGTTTTGTAAAACGTCTAATTGGTGAGCTAAATGGAGAGATTGAAGTAACAAGTGAAAAAGGTAAAAGTACTACTATCGTCTGTAATATACCAATTAAGTTACCTCTTCTTGATGATCTGATTTATGATAAATAATGTTGATACTTATAAGGTTTTGATGATAATACACACACAAATTATCTCTAAAAGTAGAGTTTTGAAAGTGCTCTATTAATTAACAAGTATGATTTTCTTGATTATTGCTATAATTCTTACTACACTTAAAATAATATTAGGGATAGATAGATGGCAAAAAATCAAGAAAATCATCAAAAAACTATAGCTCCTATTGTAGAAAAGTTAAACTTACCTAAAGGTATAGATATTGAGCTAGACAAAGTAAAAATTATAGATATATCAAATTGCCGATATAGTAAAAGGCTATTAACTAAGATCATGCTTATTAATAAGATTTCTGAGAACAAAGTTGATCTTAGTAAAATTAAAAAAGCAATTTATTTTGCTAAAAAATATCATGGTGGGCAAAAACGAGAAACAGGAGAATTTTATTATTCACATCCTTTAGAAGTAGCATATATGGTTTCTGATTATTTATTTAGAACAGATATCATAGTAACTAGCATATTGCACGATTGTATTGAAGATACGTTACTTACTAAAGAAATGATTATAAAAGAATTTGGTTATAAAATTGCCAATCAGGTTGAAGATTTAACACGAATTAAAAATGATAAAAAAATTAGTTCAGCAGAAATAGTTAAGATATTATATCAGCAAAAGAAAAAAGAGTTGCTATTAATTAAATTATGTGACCGATTACATAATATACAAACAGTAGGAGCTAAATCTCCTGAAAAAGGGTGGAAAACGATTTTAGAAACTTTACAATCTTTCTTAACTATTGCTACTTATCTCAAAGTGCCAATTAGTCACAAATCAATTACGCACACATTGCTTAAATATAATTATAAGTTACAAAAAATCAAATTTATATAATAATATAGCAAGGATTTAAAATATATTATATGAAAAATATGTTGTTATTACAATTATAGAATAAATTAGATAGTAATAGTAAAATATTTAAAGGTATCAATAACCCGAATTATGAATTAAAAAGATTAGAAAAGAGTTCAATTTCAAGATTTTTATTAAAATTTAAATCTTTTGATATATCAAACATGCTCAAAAACGTACATTTAAGACATTATCAATTTCATTTAATTTAGAATTCATGTTAGTAGTGCTTTTTCATAAGCCATTATATTTTTACCATAAAATTTAACACAAAGCAGGAAAAAAGTGGTGATATTAAGAATTTTTTAAAGATAAAGTGATTTAAGCTATGAGGTACCATATATAAAAACCATAAGAAAAAGAAGTTTTAATTACAACTTATAAATGATTCAATCCCTCCTAGGTTGTATTCCCTATGGCTTGTCACGATTATTTTTAATGAAGCCAGAGCGATCCAAAGGAAAATTTACCAATACCCCATAGGCTTGCCTCGGGGATAGTTAGCTCTGCGTTATTTAACCAGAACGGCTTCTAGCGTTGTCACTTCTAAATCTAAATTTTGCTGAATATACTGCACTCATTGTTCACATATTCCAAGTTCAATTCAGTGCTTAAATCTTCGGTATATACCTCTAGTAAATGAATAATTGCTTAAAGTAAGATAATATGCTAATCAAGTAACCATGGAATATAAAAAACTAGCAGTAATAGAAAAACAAGAATTAAAAGCACATCATAAGCAGGAGAGAGATGGTAGGATCAGAGACCGAATCAAAGCTGTTCTGATGTATGATGATGGTTATAGTATTGTTGAGATATCAAAAGTATTATTACTGAGCCATGAAGGAATCAGAAAACATTTAATAGATTATCATAATGATAAGAAGCTGAAGCCTAACAATGGTGGTAGTTACAGTAAACTCGATAGCCAACAAGAAGAAGAACTCATAGTTCATCTAGAAGAGAATAATTATGTTTATGCTAGAGATATAGGTTTGTACATAGAACGTCAATATGGAGTAATTTATACATTAGCTGGGGTCATCAAGCTGTTACATAGATTAGGTTTTAGTTATAAGAAGCCTAAATTGATTCCTGGGAAAATAGATTTAGATAAACAAGAAGAATTTAAGCTACAATATAGTTTATTAAAAAATAATTTAGCACAAGATGAATCTATTTACTTTATGGATAGTGTTCATCCCCAATATCAAACTAGAGCTAGATTTGGTTGGATTAGAAAGAATGTAGTAAAAACATTACCAAGCTTTAGTGGATGGAAACGTAAGCATATTATAGGCGCAATTGATATAAACAATCTAAATTTAGTAACAACTGATAATCCTAAAGTTAATGGTGATTACATCATTGAATTTTTAAAGAAATTGGAAGAAAATAACCACGAGAAAAGCAAAATTTACTTGATATGTGATAATGCAGGATATCATAGATCAAAAAAGGTAAAAGAATATCTACAAAACAGTAAAATAGAACTATTATTTTTGCCACTATATAGTCCTAATCTTAATCCAATTGAGCGATTGTGGAAATTTATGTATTCTATTGTAAGTAACAATAAATTTTATGAAAATTTTGAGGTATTTACTAATTCTATCAGAGTATTTTTTGAGAATATTGAAAAATATAGAGATAGAATCTCTTCATTGGTAAATGACAATTTTCAAACCATTGTGCCTAATCATTTTTACAACTCTTCAAGTTAAAGAAGTATACTACACTCCAACCATCATAATAATCGGGTAAGGGATGTTATAGATAGCCTGTTACACACTATAAACCATATCACCTCACACTTCAATAATGAGTTTCAAATCCACATCATCTTCAGTATGAATTTCTTTAATCTGTTTGTAGAAACTTAAAAATTTGTTTTCATCCTCTTCGTTCTATGTCATACTTCATTATGATAATATTCTATTGTTAGTAAAATGAATAAAAAAGTTTGTGTTATAGGCTTAGGTCATATAGGTTTTCCCACTATGTGTATTTTAGCAAATTCTGGTTATTCAGTTCTTGGAGTAGATATTGATAAAAAAGTAGTATCAAAAATCAATGCAGTTAATTACATGACTCATGAAACAGCATTAAAGGATTTATTTATTAAAGGAATATGTAAGAGAAATCTTAAAATATCAACAAAGGTTGAACATTCCGATATCTATATAATTACTGTACAGACTCCTCTAAATTTAAAAAATAAACCAGATATCTCTTACGTAAGTGCAGCGATTGAATCTATTATACCGTATCTTGAAACTGATAATTTAATTCTTATTGAATCGACATGTCCTATAGGGACGACTGAGATGATGGCTAAACGGCTTCGCATAGTTTGTTCTAATATATTTATAGCTTATTGTCCAGAAAGAATATTACCTGGTAATATTCTTTCTGAATTAATATATAATGATAGAATTGTAGGGGGTATAGATAATAAATCTGGGACACGAGCAGCTGATTTTTATAGATCATTTATTCATGGTGAGATAGAAGTAACTGATTCAAAAACAGCAGAAGCGGTCAAGTTAGCAGAAAATACCTATCGCGATATTAACATTGCCTATGCTAATGAATTGTCTATGATTGCCGATCATATTAATATGAATATAAATGAACTCATTAGTCTAGCGAACAAACATCCTCGTGTAAATATTTTACAACCAGGTCCAGGAGTTGGAGGTCATTGTATAGCTATAGATCCATATTTTCTGGCACACTCAGCATCGGAATTTGCCCAGTTAACATTAAAAGCAAGGGAAGTTAATATTAATAAAGCTAGTTGGGTAGATCGGAAGAGCGTCGTGTA
>JAJIYK010000088.1 GCA_020881235.1 Rickettsia endosymbiont of Oxypoda opaca
CAAACTCGCTTATAGGGAGGAATTTGAAGGAGACACGGAGCACAGAACCGCAGCGTACTCTAGTGTACGTGAGGATTCGAGCACCGGATCGACGTACAAATTACCCCTAGAAGTAGAGTTTGGAAAGAACTCTATTACAAAAAACATAAAAATAGGTGAAAGGGCGAATAACGATATAGGCGAGGAAGGATTGTTTGAATATGTAACTAATTTAACACTGAAAGATTACAGTACGATAAAAAAATATTTAGATATTAAATTACTAAAAGATTTAACTTTTGGAAACCACATAGCAATTTTATTTACCCTGCCGGTGATTAAAATACTTGAAAAAGTTATAGCAATGCCTCATATATCATATTATGATAACGAAAGAGAAATTTTTAACGTTTCTTTTAATCCGAGTTTTATATCACGTTTTACACATTTTTGTTAGGTTTTATATATAATGAATAATCAAGGTAAAAATATTTTAATCTGGGCAGTAATTTTTGTTTTTACAATATTGCTCTTTAATGTTTTTCAGTCAGATAGCTTAATAGGCAGCAAAAACAATATTACTTTCTCGGACTTCCTAGCAAGAATTGATGAAAAAACTATTAGTTCGGTAAAAATTCAAGGTAGAACAATTGAAGGTATCTCTTCCGACGGTTCTTCCTTTTCTACTTACGCACCTGATTATCCGGATTTAATAAATCGTCTTAATAATAATGAAGTAAGTATTGAGGTCGTACCTCCCGATACAAAAATGAACTCTATACTTGGAGCTTTTATTTCTTTATTTCCGGTGTTACTGTTACTCGGGGTCGTAGTCTTCTTTATGCGCCAAATGCATAGCGGCGGTAAAGCAATGGGTTTCGGAAAATCTAAAGCTAAATTATTATCGGATAAAGGGCAGAAGATTACTTTTAAGGACGTAGCCGGCATTGATGAGGCAAAAGAAGAATTAACGGAAATTGTTGATTTTTTAAGAGATCCCGGTAAGTTTCAAAAAATTGGCGGTAAAATTCCAAAAGGGTGTTTACTGATAGGTCCACCGGGAACCGGAAAAACATTATTAGCAAGAGCAATAGCAGGTGAGGCTAACGTGCCGTTTTTTAGCATATCAGGCTCTGATTTTGTTGAAATGTTTGTCGGCGTCGGTGCAAGCCGTGTGCGTGACATGTTTGAGCAAGGTAAGCGTAATGCACCTTGCATTATTTTCATTGACGAAATCGATGCGGTGGGTCGCCATAGAGGTATCGGCATGGGAGGCGGTAATGATGAACGTGAGCAAACGCTTAACCAAATGCTAGTCGAAATGGACGGCTTTGAAACAAATGAAGGTGTTGTTATTATTGCAGCTACTAACCGTCCTGACGTTCTTGATCGAGCATTATTGCGTCCCGGTAGGTTTGACCGTCAAATTATAGTATCTAATCCCGATATTAACGGGCGAGAACAAATATTACAAGTACATTTGAAAAAAGTAAAATATAGCTCTAAAATTTTACCTAGAATTATTGCCAGAGGTACTCCCGGATTTTCCGGTGCACAACTTGCTAATTTAGTTAATGAAGCTGCATTACTTGCTGCAAGGCGAGGTAAGAAAGAAGTAGATATGAGCGATTTGGAAGAAGCGAGAGATAAAGTATTAATGGGAGTTGAACATCACTCAATGGTGAGGTCAGAGGAAGAAAAGAAACGAACGGCATACCATGAAGCCGGGCATGCAATAGTCGGGCTTTATTCTTCCGCTTCTCATCCTATTCACAAAGCTACTATTATCCCAAGAGGCAGAGCGTTAGGAATGGTCGAAAGATTACCGGAAACAGACCAATATTCTGAAAGCCGAGAGCAATTAGAATCAGATATAGCCGTTTCTATGGGTGGAAGAGTAGCGGAAGAAATTATTTACGGCAGAAATAAAGTTACTTCCGGTGCTTCGTCAGATATAAAAGGAGCCACCCAAGTAGCGAGAGCTATGGTTACACAATTAGGGTTAAGCGATTTAGTCGGACCGATATTTCACGGTTCAGCCGGTGACGATATATACGGTAGACAAAATACTAGTGAGAGGTCGGAAGCTACTGCGGATTTAATTGATGCAGAGGTAAAAAGAATTATTACGGAAGGGTATGATTTTGCTAAAAATATTTTAACTAAGCATATTGATCAACTTCATATACTTGCCAATGCTTTAGTAGAATATGAAACATTATCCGGTCAGCAAATTAAAAATTTGCTTAGTAATAGACCTTTAGACGCTGAGGAAGAAAATACTTTTCCGCTAACTCCTTCTCCCGTTATTACGGTAAGTAAAGAAAAACCTGCTAGTAAAACGAAAGCAAGCAATACTAAAACCGAGGATAAAAAGCCTGTTTGAAAATGGCACCATTCTATGATTTGATCAACCTTATTGCATGGATCGAGAATTAATAATCCCGTCATTGTGAACAAATCTATATTTAAGAGGTAATTAATGGCAGAGTTAAGATTACCGCCGAATTCTGTTATACGAGGCGGCAAGCTACATAAAGCAACTGCTACGGCAAAACAGCCACGCACCGTTAAAATTTACCGATACGATCCTGATTCGGGGGAAAATCCGAGTATGGACAGTTATGAAATAGATTTATCCAAAACCGGTCCGATGGTTTTGGACATTTTAATTAAAATCAAAAATGAAATAGATTCTACTTTAACCTTTAGGCGTTCATGTCGGGAAGGAATTTGCGGCAGCTGTGCCATGAATATAGACGGAACCAATACTTTAGCTTGCATCAAACCGATAGAGGAAATTTCCGGCGATATAAAAGTCTATCCGCTTCCTCATATGAAAGTAGTAAAAGATTTAGTAGCGGACATGGCACATTTCTATGCCCAATATGAATCTATAGAGCCGTGGCTTAAAGCAGATAGTCCTCCTCCCTCCAATATGGAACGGTTACAATCTCTGAAAGATAGAGAGAAACTTGACGGCTTATATGAATGTATATTATGTGCTTGCTGCTCTACCGCTTGCCCTAGCTATTGGTGGAACGGCGATAAATATTTAGGTCCGGCTATTCTACTCCAAGCTTACAGATGGATTGTGGACTCTAGAGACGATCATACCGGCGAGCGGCTTGACGATTTAGAAGACCCGTTTAAACTTTACCGCTGTCACACAATTATGAATTGTACAAAAACCTGTCCGAAAGGCTTAAATCCTGCTAAAGCCATTGCAGAAATAAAGAGTTTAATCGTAGAACGTCACGGCGTGTAGTTTTAGGCGTTGCTGCATGGCTCAAGAAATGGTTCCAATGTCATACCGTGGCTTGACCCTGTGTTGTACGAACGTTAAAGAAAAGGCTGTGTCATGCCGTGACTTGATCACGGCATCCAGAAAAATAAAGCAGTATTAGGCTTATTTTAGAGTCTTTTTATGACATTATAGACTGG
>JAJIYK010000089.1 GCA_020881235.1 Rickettsia endosymbiont of Oxypoda opaca
ACTTATTCCATGTACTTTATAAAATTCTCCGACAAATCTATATCTTGTATGCTCCCCTGACTTTATTAGCTCATACTCTTACTCCGGTGACTTTAGTTATTACATTATAACTTTTTGTCAACGAATTACGTAACCTTTACAATACCGTGGCTTGACCACGGTATCCAGAAAAAACCTTAATAAAAAGACTGGATGCCGTGATCAAGTCACGGCATGACACCGAACGCTTTGCAAAAATTCAATCCACACAACAACGCTGCACAGAAATAACGATTTTTTGTTAAATTCTACAAATCATCTTTGTCTTTATCCTTTATGCCGTCTTTAAACGCCTTAAGACCTTTGGCTAAATCTGCCATGACCTGGGGTAATTTACCGGCACCGAATAGTACAAAAATAATTAATAAAATTATTAAAAGATGACTAAAACTTATTCCCATTATATTATTCCTATTATATTATTTTGAGTTTATTATATAAAATGTTATAGAATTGATCTAGTATAATATTTACTTAAAAGTTAAAATGAAATGTTTACTAAAAAACAAATAGCAGAGTTTTTTGCAACTTTTTTTTATATAGGCAAAATAAAATACTGCCCCGGTACTTTCGGCTCTCTGGCGGCTTTTCCGCTATATTACGTTGTTATGTATTTTATTATTACTAGTAAAATCATCTTTTCATTTCCTGCTCTTACCCTCGGCGAAGCACAGCTTATAACCTTATTTATAATAACTTTCGGTGTATGGGTGATATTATTAGTATTTAGCAGTTATTTCACCAAAATATATATAGAATATACAGGACGAGAAGACCCGCAAGAGGTAGTAATAGACGAAGTAGTCGGGCAAATGTTAACTTTAATCCTTTGTTTTTTCTCGGTAGTATTTGTCAATGAATCAAACATAATAAAATATTTAAGTCCTTTAAAAATTAATTTAATTGTACTTTTTATTTTACCGTTTTGCTTATTCCGCATTTTTGATATAATAAAACCATGGCCGATTAATTGGCTTGACCGCAATATTCATGGTGCTACCGGTGTTATGCTGGACGATATAGTAGCCGCAATATTTGCTGCCGTAGTGCAATATGCTATTATATTCGTATTGATAGATTGGATGTAATATACGTCCATTTTCATTGGGCAATTTAAAATAGCTGTTTTTTTGATGAATCAAAATTCTAAATTAATTTCTCAGGGGTCAACAATATGTTGACTAATATTGTAATATCATATACTATAAATTAACTTGAATATAATAATTCTAAAATGGACTATAAACTTAGCTTTTCTAAAACAGCTTTAAAAAACTTACTCAAAATTTCTGCAAATAAAAGAAAAGCTATATTAGAAAAATTAGAACAGTTAAAGCTAAATCCATATCCATATAAAGAAAATAATAATATTAAGAAGTTGATAGGACAGGACGGTTATAGGTTAAGAATTGGAGATTATCGAGTTATATACAGGACAGATAAAGGAAAGTTAGAAATTCTAGTAATCAATGTTGATGTTAGAGGAGAAGTATATAAATGAGCAATAAACATATAATTGAATACCAAGGCAAACCTGCTTTTGTTGTTATACCTTTTTATGAATATCAGGAGCTTGTAAATTTTAAAAAACATCATATTACCGATGAAGAGTTATACGCTGAAGGAATAGCTAAAAATGAAGAATATTTTCCTGAAGAATTAGTACAAAAAATTCTAAATGGCGAAAATCCTATTAAAGTTTATCGTGAATATAGAGGACTATCTCAAGAGCAGTTAGCTACTAAGATTGGTAAAACTAAACAATATATCTCAGCTATTGAGAACGGGTCACGAAAAGGTACAATAGATACGCTGAAAAAGCTAAGTACTGTTCTAAATATTGATTTAGATATGTTATAATTTTTAAAAATCAAAAACAATTTTAGAGAACGTTCATAGAACTGTGTCAAACTAGAAAGCTCTTCCAAAATTTAGCCTATTGGGAAAGTAAATATCTAGCTGGGAAATTGTCAGTGCCCAATTTGATACTGGCATGTTCCATTTAGCTGTTATCTGTTTTA
>JAJIYK010000090.1 GCA_020881235.1 Rickettsia endosymbiont of Oxypoda opaca
CGTACGGTGTCATTCTAGTTCCTTGATCACGGCATCCAGGAAAATAAAGCCATATTAGACTTATTTTAGAATCTTTTTATGATATTATAAGCTGGATTCCGTGGTCGTAGCCACGGAATGACAGAATTTTTACCTCTTTATTTAAACGTTCGTACAACACAGGGTCAAGCCACGGTATGACATTAGAACCATTTCTCGATCCACGCAACAACGCCATTACCTCCACACGCAATGATGGGCTTCAGCTATCTACGCAGAAATACATCGAATCATTTTAAATTACTAGTCCTTGAGCAAATTAATATATTACCTTGTACCCCTACAATAAAAATTCTATTGCCGGCTTTAACTTCTTCCGGCTCATTCTGTTCTAATAATGCATTCATAATAACCCCTGACCATTTTACTTGTCCTATTTTGCTAGAAGAGATTGTAGGGCTATAAACTTCTACTTCTTTATTAATCATATCAGAATAATTACTTTGTTTTAGGTTACTATTTTTATAAATATATTTTTTAATAGGTCGCCATAACATAATAAACCATAACAAAGACAGTAAGCCGAAAATTGTTAACTGCTCTTTTAATAAAATAGGATAATTATACGTTATAATAGCATTTGATAATGCACCGAAACCAAAAAATAAAAACCCAATATTAGGAGCAGCACCAAATTCTATAATGAAACAAATTACCCCTATTATTAACCACAATTCCGTTAGTGTGATGCTGAACATTTTAATGACAACCTTTAGTTAAAAAATCAGACAAATTAGCAAAGAATTTAATTTGCAATTTCATAAGTTTTTAGAAACAGCTTTATGTCTTCTAAATTACTTATATTAGTTAATGTAAACTGATAATCAGTTTTTCGTAGCATACCGGTTAGAACGCTAGCTGAGCCTATTTCAACTATATTTGTAACTTGTAATTTATTTAATTGTTCGAGAGTTTCTCGCCATCTTACTCGACCGCATATTTGCAAAATTAGATTTTGTTTAATTTGATTAATATCCGTTACCGGTTGGGCGATAAAATTTTGTATCACCGGAATAAGCGGTTTACTAATAACCGTTTGATTTAACGCAACTTGCATTTTCTGCTCTGCAGGCTTCATTAAACTACAGTGAAAGGGTGCACTAACTTTTAATTTTATAGCTTTATACCCCAAATCTTTAACTATAGAGATAACTTTCTCGACCGCTAGGACTTTACCGCTAATGACTATTTGCCCGACTATATTATCGTTAGCTATTTGACATACGCCGAATTCACTTACCTCTTCGACTATTTGCTCAAGCTCCTTTAAATTAATATTTATACAAGCCGCCATAGCCCCCTCTCCTTCAACGCATGCTTCTTGCATCGATCGACTCCGTACGTTTAGCAATTTCGTTGTATCCTCTAGGCTAATGCTACCTGCTGCACATAATGCCGTGTATTCTCCTAAAGAATGACCGGCAACGTAACTACATAACTCATCAATATTTTTTTTCGTTTGCTCTTTAATAACATTTACTATTGCCGCAGATACTGCCATTAATGCCGGTTGTGCATTAATAGTTAGTGTAAGTTCTTCTAACGATCCGTTAAAAATAACATCGGTGAGTTTACGATTTAATACTTCATCGACAATATCAAAGGTTTCTCTAGCTATTTTAAAGTTGTCGTAAAAATCTTTGCCCATCCCGACTAACTGTGACCCTTGCCCGGGAAAAATAAATGCTGTTTTCATAATTAATATTTTAAAAGTTAATATATATACTCGCTTAACTGTTGCAGCGTTGTTGCATGGCTCGAAAAATGGTTCCAATGTCATACCGTGGCTTGACCACGGTATCCAGAAAAACCTTAATAAAAAGACTGGATGCCGTGATCAAGGAACTAGAATGACACCGTACGCTTTGCAAAAATTTGATCCATGCAACAAGGCTAACTGTTGCTCACGATAATAGTAAAATTTACACTTCTGAAAGTTTTTTTGCCTCGTCATCCGCTACTAAGGCTTCAATGAATTCATCTAATTGACCGTTTTTTACTATTTCTTCTATTTTATAAAGAGTTAAATTTATTCTATGATCGGATACCCGCCCTTGCGGAAAGTTATAAGTACGGATACGCTCCGACCTATCGCCTGAACCGATTTGACCCTTGCGGGTATCTGCTCGTGATCGGTCTTTTTTACGGCGTTCTTCTTCGTAAATTCTAGCTCTTAAGATTTTTAACGCTTTAGCTTTGTTTTTATGCTGGGATTTCTCATCTTGTAATGCGACCACGATACCGGTAGGAATATGTGTAATTCTAACTGCCGAATCTGTCGTATTAACATGCTGCCCTCCGGCACCGGAAGCACGATAAGTGTCAATCCTTAAATCTTTCTCTTCAAGTTTTATGTCAACTTCTTCCACCTCCGGAAGCACGGCAACCGTTGCGGCGGAGGTATGGATTCGACCGTTTGACTCGGTTTCCGGTACTCTTTGAACTCTATGAACACCGGACTCAAATTTTAATTTAGAAAATACGTCTTTGCCCTTTATTGAAGCGGTAGCCTCCTTATAACCGCCAATGCCGGTATCGGAAATTGACAATATTTCAAAACGCCATTTTTTTAATTCTGCATATCTTTGATACATATTAAATAATACTGCCGCAAAAAGTGCTGCCTCTTCGCCTCCACTACCCGCTCGCACTTCAATAATAGCACTTTTACTATCGGCTTCATCTTTTGGCAAAAGGGCTATTTTTACTGCTCGTTCTAATTTAGGAACTGTATCCTCTAAGCGATTAACTTCCTCATTCACCATTTCATAAGTTTCATTATCTAAGCCTACTTCTAACTTAAATTCTCGTGCTTGGTTTAATTCCGATATAGCTTTATTATATTCTTTAATCTTCTCAACTATATTTTCAAGTTCAGCGTATTCTTTAGAAGCTTTAACAAATTCATCTCCAACTATACCTGTAGATAACTTTTTAGATAATTCTTCGTATTTATTCAAAATCTTTGTTAAATTATCTGAAAAACTCATATATTTTTGTTATTGATTATCTGTAGATTGTGATTGCAGGCGGAGGGTTAAAAAAACATTGTCATACCGTGGCTTGACCACGGTATCCAGTCTTTTTTAAGGTTTTTTCTGGATACCGTGGTCAAGCCACGGTATGACACCGAGCCGTTACTCATTTATATCAACATCAACGCAGGACTCTCTACAAACTTCTTAAATGCAGCTAAGAACTCCGCTCCAACCGCTCCGTCCACAACTCGGTGATCGGAAGAGAGCGTAACATCCATAATAGTTGCTATTGTCACTTGATTATTTACTATTACCGGACGTTTTGAGCTAGCCCCTACTCCTATAATACAACTTTGCGGCGGATTAATAATAGCACTGAAATTTTTGATACCATACATACCGAGATTTGAAATACTAAACCCTCCGCCCTGAAATTCGGCAGGGGTAAGTTTATTTTCTCTAGCTTTTTTTATTAATTCTTTCATTTCACGAGATAAATCAATAATATTTTTTTGATCGGCATTTCTAATTACCGGCGTAATTAAACCGCCTTCAATTGCTACTGCCACCGAAATATCAATATTGTTATAATATTTAATTGCTTCGTCTTGCCAGCTAGCATTAGCTCTAGGTGCTTCTTTTAAAGCTTTTCCTACCGCTAAAATAATAAAATCATTTACGGAAATTTTTTGTGATTTATCATCGCCAAATGATTTATTAATATCCTCTCTTATATCTAATAACTTATCAACATTACACTCAATAGATAAATAAAAATGCGGTATTGTCTGCTTTGATTCAAGCAAACGTTTAGCTATAATTTTGCGTATATTATTATTCGGGACTAGATAATATTCTTCACTATTTCTCCTTATAGCCTTATAATTTGCTGAAATATTAGTAGAAGCCTCTAATATATCTCTCTTAATAATCCTACCGTGCGGACCGCTACCTTTAACGTTTTTAAGGTTGATATTGTCGATAGCTGCTAGTCTTCTTGCAAGCGGTGAAGCAAATATACTCTTCTGATTTGAAGAGTCGTTTGAGTATACCTTACTATTATTACCATTTTCTGCAACTTCTATTGGCGGTGCTGCTACATTATTAGATAACGGCGGCGATGATTTCTCTACTAATTTCACAGTAGAGTTATTTTTAACAAAATCGGCAACTACAGAAATATCTTCACCTTCTTCAACCAAAACAGCAATAAGGGAGTTTACCGGTACGTTCTCCGTCCCTTCAGCTATCAATATTTTAGCAAGAATACCTTCGTCAACCGCTTCTACTTCCATAGTTGCTTTATCGGTTTCGATTTCGGCAATTACTTCACCGGGATTAATTTTGTCCCCTTCTTTTTTTAACCACCTGGCAATATTGCCCTCAAGCATAGTAGGGGATAAGGCCGGCATTAAAATTTTAATTGGCATAATTTAATTTTTAAGATTTGTGAGATTATATTTTTAGGGTTAATGGAAGCATCAGAATGTCATTGCATTTGTTGCATGGATCGCATTTTTGCAAAACGTGCGGTGTCATGCCGTGACTTGATCACGGCATCCAGTCTTTTTATTAAGGTTTTTTCTGGATACCGTGGTCAAGCCACGGTATGACATTATACTTCACGGTATGACACCCTACTTGTAATAATTGTAATACGGTAAATTATGCACCACGCAACAAAGCCTCATGGGAATGATATCAACCAAACTTTACTTCGCTGCTATTTTAACATCAGGGCTTACGATCATAGTAATTTGCTTACCTTCCATTTTAGCAGGTTGATCAATCTTTGCTAATCCTTCTAATTCTACTTCGATACGTTCAAATAATTTTTTACCGAGTTCATTATGAATAATTTCCCGACCTTTAAACCATAAAGAAATTTTTACTTTATCGCCGTCTTTCAAGAACCCTTTTATTTTACGCACCTTAACGTCAAAGTCGCCTTGACTAATATTAGGCTTAAATTTCATTTCCTTAAGTACGATAATTTTTTGCTTTTTACGTGCTTCATGTAAACGCTTTTTACTTTCATACTTAAATCTACCGAAATCCAAAATCTTACACACGGGCGGTTCTGCATTAGGCGAAATCTCAACTAAGTCAAGCCCGGCTTTTTCAGCCGCCTCCATGGCCTCTTTGATACTTACAATACCGTACATTTCACCGTTTTCGCCTACTAAGCGAACTTTGCTAGCTTTAATATCTTTATTCGCTTTAGGAAAATTATTTTTAACTTTAGAAATAAGCCTATCTCCGTATTATTTTAAATTATTAGGTTATTACAAGTACGGTGTCATACCGTGAAGTATGGTGTCATACCGTGTAAAGGTTACGTAATTCGTTGACAGTTTTGTAAGAAAGCAAGAGGAGTTTTAGCTGCCAAAGATTGATGAGTTCTGATTTCATTATAATAAATTAAATACTCAAATAATCTATCTTTAAGC
>JAJIYK010000091.1 GCA_020881235.1 Rickettsia endosymbiont of Oxypoda opaca
ATCCAGTCTATAATGTCATAAAAAGACTCTAAAATAAGCCTAATACTGCTTTATTTTTCTGGATGCCGTGATCAAGTCACGGCATGACACAGCCTTTTCTTTAACGTTCGTACAACACAGGGTCAAGCCACGGTATGACACCGAACACTTTATCCCTATTCCCCTTGAGCAAGAGAGAAGCCGGCTTTGCCGTCAAATTCAAATAAATTTTCAACTTTGATAAAATCAATATTTGCTTTACTCAAGGCTTCCAGTAATTTTACTATCGCTAGATGTTCTAAATCGGCATTATTTTTTACCGTAAAACGACAACACCAATGATCGGAGATAGTCTCAAACCTCACATCTCTTGGCCATAATTTTAAACCTTTAGAGGATATAGTTTTGAGCTCCAAATTACCTAATTCAAGTTTTTCGATTTTTTCGGCTATGTCATGAGCGGATGAAACGTTAATATTAACAAATATATCGGCACCGACCAGCTTTTTAATCTCCTTGGTATTTATTGAATAAGTTATATTGCTTGCTTGTTTTACTCTTGATAACGGATATATAGCTTTAGGAAGTACGCTTGGATGCTCTCCTAGTCTTTTCACTATTTCCTCGGCAAATTCCTTAGTTCCTACTTTTTTACTTGAGGTTTGTGCGTTATAAATATCTGCGGTATGCACGCCTTCCTCAATGGTTTTTTTCCAAGCATTTTCTATTAAATTAGCAATATCGCCCTGCCCTATATGTACCAGCATCATTATTGCCGCATTTAACAACCCCGATGGATTAGCGATATTTTTACCGGCGATATCGGGTGCACTGCCGTGTACTGCCTCAAACATTGCATAATCTTCACCGATATTTGCTGAACCCGCTAGCCCCACCGAGCCGGAAATTTCAGCCACAACATCGGAAATAATATCGCCGTATAAATTCGAAGTTACTATTACGTCAAATAATTCCGGCTTAGTTGCGAGTCGTGCCGTACCTATATCTATAATATAATGTTCATGATTAATTTGTGGATATTGCTCTGCTATTTCATCAAAAACCTTGTGAAAAATTCCGTCGGAAAATTTCATAATGTTATCTTTGCTGAGTGCCGTCACTTTTTTACGATTATTTTTTACGGCATATTCAAAGGCAAATCTAATAATTTTCTCACAGCCAATTCGACTAATTAGCTTCAGCGATTCATACATATTATGCGTTTGGCGGTATTCAATACCGGCATATAAATCTTCTTCGTTCTCTCGGATGATTGTTAAATTTAAGTTGGGGTAAAGGGTTGTAGCAAAAGGATGATAGGAAACGGAAGGACGAATATTTGCATAGAGAGATAGGGTTTTTCTAATCGTAACGTTTAAGCTTTTATACCCTCCGCCTTGCGGGGTAGTAATCGGTGCTTTAAGTAATATATGAGTACGCTGTAAAGCTTCCCAACTTTCCTCACTTATACCGGAGGTATAAAGTTTTTTGTATAATTTTTCCCCGACTTCTATCGTTTCTAAACGAATACGAGCCTCAGCTTTTTGCAGGATATAAAGCACTGCCTCCATTATTTCAGGACCTATCCCATCCCCGTAAGCAACCGTAATCGGCGTAAATTCTTGCATATTATGTACTTTCCTCAGGTTATTAATTAGGTGTCATCATGCCGAAGAGGTGTTGGCTTTGTTGCATGGATTGAAAAATGGTTCTAATGTCATACCGTGGCTTGACCACGGTATCCAGAAAAAACCTTAATAAAAAGACTGGATGCCGTGATCAAGGAACTAGAATGACACCGTACACTTTGCAAAAATTCGAGCCATGCAACAATGCCTCCTCGCAATGACGTAGAGTTGACGAACGTATATTTAATAATTAACCGTAACATCTTTTAAACGCTCATTTAAAATAAAAGTTACTTCGGCAGTTATGTTAAGGTTATTCTTGGCGTATAAAATTTGAGTACTCGGAATTACTAAGTTCAGATTATGTTTTTCCGCAAGCTCACTAATGATAGTAATAGTCATTTCGTGAATCATACCCATAGCTTCTGCGTGTGCCTGTTCAAGTCTTGTTTTCCTAACCTGAATTTCTTTTTTAGCTTCACTAACTTTTGCGTTAAATTCATTTACTCGCTTTTCAAAATCATCTTCACTTAACAATTGACGTTCTTTTATTAACTTCTCTTCCAAAGGTTTGAATTCCGCTTCTTTTGTTGCAATATCTTGTTGAATTTTTTGATTAAACTGCTCAACAATTTTTCGTAAATTTTGTATAGCAATAGAGCCTTCTAAAATAGATTGGATGTCAACGACTGCTACTCTAACTTTAAAATTGTCTTCTTTATTTTGAATATTTTCCTGCTGAGCAAAAACAGGCAAACTTATTATTAAGAAATAAATAAATAATATTCGTTTATAATATTTCACAATATAATCCCGTAATTTATCAAATAAGAATAACTAACATATAAGGATTTGTCTATTGCAAAAAAATTAGAGATAATGAGCATCTCCTAACAATATATCCTTTTCCTGACAAAATGTATATTCCCCATTTGATAAATTACACTTTTCAAAATCAATGACTATAACCTCATCAGCTGAACCATCACTACTTAATTCTTCAGTAGAAACATCATCTGGGTTAAGGAAATTTCTTAACAATTTTGAGGCATATCTTAAATATTCCACTCCATACTTATTAACAATCACCGTTTGAACATCAGCCTCTTTTGCAGCGATAATATTATCTTCATTATCATCAATTAAAACAATATTTTGAAATTTTTCTATTTTAAAATGTTCTTTTACTTTTTCTATTTGCTTTTGTCTAGTATTAACAAAATCACCTAAAACCACAAATATTTTACTTTTATCTTCAACGGATAATTCTAATTGCTCTACTAAATATTTAATTGCTACACGAAAAATGTTATGAGTTACTATAGCAATTTTATAACCTGCTTCCAATATTTCACTCATTAGGTTTTCTGTCTCTTTTTTATTTTTCCAACCTATTATAGGATCAGCAAGAAATTTCTGCATATACTCTCTAATCTCATCTTCTCGTCCTTCCTGTACAGTATTCCCATATTGCCAAAATAAGACACGTGTTATATAATTATGAGAATTCTCATTAATTAATGTACCGTCAACGTCAAAACAAAATACCACATCATTTTTATTTTGTTCAGTAGCTCTTGATTCTATTCCTTCTTTTCCCATAAATATCCTTAAATTAAATTATAAAATTTTGTATAGTTTTATTCTTTAATTGAATTAATTAGTTTTTCAAGAACTTTATTCCTATTGAAAGCGTTTTATGTTATCATGCGTGTAATTATAACTAATTTATGAGAATTTTAAAGATGCCTTCTATTCGTAATATTGCTATTATTGCTCACGTTGACCACGGAAAAACTACACTTGTCGATAATATGCTTAAACAAAGCGGTACGTTTAGAGCTAATCAGGCAGTAGCCGAACGAGCAATGGATTCCAATGATTTAGAACGTGAACGCGGTATTACTATTCTTGCCAAATGCACCTCGGTTATGTGGCAAGATGTTTGTATTAATATCGTTGATACGCCGGGACATGCTGATTTCGGCGGCGAAGTAGAACGAATATTAAGTATGGTAGACGGCGTTGTGTTGCTTGTCGATTCATCAGAAGGACCTATGCCGCAAACAAAATTTGTCTTATCCAAAGCTTTAAAGCTAGGTCTAAAGCCGATTGTAGTAATTAATAAGGTTGATCGCCCTGATAGAAGAGTTAAGGAAGTTGTTGATGAAATATTAGAATTATTTATGGCTCTCGAAGCTAATGACGACCAGCTTGACTTTCCGATTATTTACGCATCGGGTCGTGCCGGCTGGGCGTCTCTTGATTTAGATCAACAAACAGATAATCTTTCAGCTCTTTTCGATCTTATCGTTACGCATGTACCGGAGCCGACCGCGGACACGGAAGCACCGTTTTCTATGCTTATTACCACTAGAGAATATAACCCTTATTTCGGTAGAGTTTTAACCGGTAGAATACATAGCGGTGTCGTCAAAATAAATCAAAGCGTTAAAGTATTAAATCGTGAAAATAACGTTTTAGAAAACGGACGTATAACTAAGATACTCGCATTTCGTGGACTTGAGAGGATATCCATAGGTTCGGCAACCGCCGGTGATATTATAGCCATATCCGGTATTGAAAATGCGACTGTTGCCGATACTGTTTGTGCCCCTGAAATATTAACCGCTCTGCCGTCATTACCGATTGACCCGCCGACCTTGTCGATGACTTTCAGTATTAACGACTCACCGCTGGCAGGACGAGAAGGATCAAAGCTTACATCAAGGCTAATAGGTGATAGATTAATTAGAGAATTAGAGAGTAACGTTTCAATTCGCATTACCGAAGCAGCTGAAAAAAACGCATTTCAAGTAGCCGGACGTGGAGAGCTACAGCTAGGTATATTAATTGAAACCATGCGTCGTG
This sequence comes from Rickettsia endosymbiont of Oxypoda opaca, assembly GCA_020881235.1. GTDB lineage: Bacteria > Pseudomonadota > Alphaproteobacteria > Rickettsiales > Rickettsiaceae > Rickettsia. Next base: position 4,479 of record JAJIYK010000091.1, read on the forward strand.
AAGGATTTGAGTTATCGATTAGTAGACCGGAAGTATTATTTAAGACGGATGAGAGCGGCAATAAACAAGAACCTATGGAAGAGATTCAAGTAGACGTTGATGATGATTTTGTCGGCGTAGTAGTTAAGTCCTTAGCCTTCAGAAAAGCCGAAATGATTGATATGCGTCCTTCCGGCGGCGGTAAAAGTAGAATCACTTTCCTCGGGCCTTCTAGAGGTTTAATCGGTTATCATAGCCAATTTTTAACCGAAACACGTGGTACCGGTATCATGAACCGCATTTTTCACGGCTACGCTCCTTACAAAGGTGCAATTGAAGGAAGACGTAACGGCGTGTTGATTTCTAACGGTGACGGTCAGGCAGTGGCATATGCTTTATGGAACCTTGAAGAACGTGGAAAAATGTTTATAAATCCCGGTGAATCGGTATATAGAGGGATGATTATCGGCGAGCATAATCGTGATAACGACCTAGAAGTAAATCCTTTAAAAGCAAAACAATTAAGCAATGTTAGAGCTTCAGGAAAGGATGAAGCCATAAGACTAACTCCGCCAGTGCTTTTAACGCTTGAACAGGCAATTAGCTATATTGAGAATGATGAAAGAGTAGAAGTTACACCGAAATCTATCCGCCTGCGGAAAGCTTTCCTCGACCCGAATGATCGCAAGAGAGCAGGAAAGTAAGCGAGGTTGATACTGAGCGGTTACGCTTACGTTACATTGTTGCATGGCTCTAAAAAAGTGCCGTATGTCATTCTAGCTAAAAGCGTTGTTGCGTGGCTCGAGAAATGATTCCAATGTCATACCGTGGCTTGACCACGGTATCCAGAAAAAACCTTAATAAAAAGACTGGATGCCGTGATCAAGTCACGGCATGACACCGTACGCTTTGCAAAAATTCGACCCACACAACAATGCTCGTAAGCAGGAATGACATACTACTACTTTTATCGAGCCATGCAACAACGCTTGAAATTTCCGAGCTACACAACAAAAAAAAATCATAGATATGCAACGTTGCGGATGGGCTAAAAGTGAATTAGATATTCTTTATCATGATTTAGAATGGGGAAATCCTGTTTATGATGATCAAAAGTTATTTGAGTTTATTATACTTGAAACTGCTCAAGCAGGTCTTAGCTGGTCAACTATTTTAAAAAAGCGAGAAAATTATCGCAACGCCTATGATAATTTTGATTTTGTTAAAGTAGCTGTTTACAACGATACAAAAAAACATTTATTATTACAAAATTCCGGTATTATACGGAATAAGCTGAAAATTGAAGCATCAATTAGTAATGCACAAGTTTTTTTACAAATTAGCAATGAATTTAAAAGCTTTAGTAATTATATTTGGCATTTTACACATGGTGAAGTTATTTATAATAATTTTAATATGCTATCGGATATCCCAACTCAAACAGAGCTATCTTTAATAATTAGCAAAGACTTAAAAGCTAGAGGCTTTAAGTTTTTTGGTCCTGTTACTTGCTACGCATTTTTGCAAGCAATCGGCGTAGTTAACGATCATATTACTTCTTGTTTCCAATTTTTAAAATCATCAGAGAAAAGATAATGACTAATGAATCACCGTTTAAAGGATGGAAGTTTTTAAAAGGTAAAGAAGGAGGTGCTAACGAATCCGGAGAGTATGGCGGTGTATATGAAAGCGTAGACGGCAACACTAAAGCCATGATAAAAAAAGAAAGTTTTCCTGCAAAAAATATATCGGAATTTTTAGGCTCAAAAATTTTTGAAGCAATAAGCCCGGGTAACGGTGCACAAGTTTCTATCCTTGCTCCGAATCGGTTAGAAGATAAAATATCTCGTGGAGAAAAATCAAAAAATACCGATTCTAATATCTATGTAAAATCTGAATTCTTTAAAAATTATAGCAATGACATGTATGTTGACATGGATAAATATATGTCTCCTGCAACTAAGCCAACTTCTTGGTTTAGAAAAAACGGCGGTAGACCTCTTTTTATGGGAATAAGAAACTTAGTATATAGAACTTATGATAAAGCATTTGAACAACTTAAATATCAAGGTTTTGAAAAAGTTATGCCGGCAAGTTTATTAATCGGTGATTTTGATATTCATGCCGGTAATATAGGAATTACTAGAGATACTGAAACCCCTAACCTTTTACCCCAAATGGTACGAATAGATTTTGCCGGCAGCCTTGATAAATTAACAAATAAGATTTATCCTAACTCCAGAATGAAACACCTGCCCGGCTTTGGTCCTACCAACCATTTTAGAGAATTCCCGTCATATCTCCGAAGCAATAACCCTGAATTTGCCGATAGTTTACTCGCAGCTTCCAAAAATAATCTAGATAGCACTATAGATAAAAGCTTTGAAGAAATGTCTAAATATTATAGCAATGACGCCCTAGCTGCTTGGGCAAAACAAGCGATGCCTAAAATATTTAACGGTAAAAAACTACAAAAAGTTACGCCGGAAGAAATTAAAAATTCCTTTAAAACTATTATTAAAAAGAGACAAGAATCATTACAAGAATACGGCTTAGAAGTTAAATTAAGCACTTTAATAACTAAAAAACTTACTGCTCCTTATTATCAAGTAGATGAAAAGAAGTTAAAAACATTAATTCAAGAATATCCCGACCATTTCAAGAAAATTATTAATTATGAAAAAGGAAAAAAAGACGGGAAAAAACTTAAATTAAGTGATAAATCCCTTCGAAGTATTTTGCTTAAAAAAACTAGTGCCGAGAAGTATTTAATAGAAAAAATTGCCGATTTAAGAAAATCTATTAAAACAGAAATAATATCAAACTTAACTAGAAAAATTGAAGCACTAGAAGAAAAACTAAAACAAAAAGCAGTTACTACATCCAAAATTTCTAAACTAAGTCAAGATATTATTAATCAGAAAGCAAATAATCTCCTTAGCGTATTACAAGAAAATATTTTAAATAAGCAGCAAGCACTATTAGCTGCTTTTCAAAAAAAATTTGGTGAGAACAAAATAAAAGACAATATATCTTATACAAAAAGATTTTGAGAATAAAATCAATAGCTTAGAGGTATCAGGATATAAAAAACTTCTTGCGGCAGCTGATTTCCAGCCCATAAATTGGGATAGAGTAAAAACCGCAAATAAAGAATCTATAAAAACAAAAACAATAAAAAAAGATGATAAAGAATTATTTACTTTAACTGAAACAGCTATAAATATTCCAATTAATATTACCGAAAATGATGAAAAAAAAACTATCTTTATTCATAGAAAAATAGATTTTCCTATAAATATCGATTCTCCTGAAACCTCCATTAGCCTTTCTTTAGTTTTACAGGATCGTCATGGTCAAAATATGCTGCTAAGTAAAGCAGTTTACTTTACCGTTCATTACAATGAGCAGGGGCAGCTTATAAAGATAAGTAATCCGCTTGGTTTAAAATTTTCCGGCACAGATAAAAATGCAATAGGTTATATTGAGCGAGAAGGTAATATTTATACTTTACCGGTAACTAAAGGTAAATATGAAGAAATGAACAGAGAAATTGAAAAAAATCAAAACATTAATAAGGTCGTCGAAAAATCAATAGAGCCTTTATCGGCAGATTTTCTTTCTACAACCGATTTAGAAATTATACAAAAAGTAAGCAACACTATTGCCGCCAAGAAAAATAATACCTACTCTTCTACAACACATATGACACCTAACAAAAAGGCAAATAGGGGAAAAGGATAAAATATATCCTTACCCTAAAAGCCACCAATTCTTCAAACCGGCGGTATATATGTAAACAAATATGAATTGGATAATTGCTAAATGAATGCAATAAATGCCGATAGTATGGCGGCTTATCCATTTTAGGTTTATTGTAGTTTTTTGGGTAAAATCTCTTGTTACCATCAATATATAGACAATGATTGATAAAATAACCGTCAAAATAATATAAGCGTCGGACAAATTAAAACCGGTGACCGTATGCAATAACGCGATCACTAGCGAGACAAAAACACAAAGACGCAAATTCAGCGGATCATGTTTGGCGATGTATCCAAGCACCATAACAGCAATCACGACGGTACCATAGTCAACAAGAAACCAGCTAACGCACCATAACAATGCTAGTGCTACAGCATGACAATAACCTCGATAAAAGAAGTTATTTAAGTCATTGCGAAAATAGTAAAGATACCACTGCCCTAAATAAATGGGAATTAAAATATTGGTGGTAAGAAATTGGTTAAATAATATAGTAGTATATATCTGTAATAAAATACCGCATATTATTATTTTATGTTTTGGTTTATCATGAAAATTATATCCGGCAAAAAAACAAAAAATCGGCATGCTTATCCGCCCGATAACCCTTATAACAGTCACTTCAGGATATAAGTAAAGTCCCATATGATCGATGATCATCGCTATAATAGCCAAGCTCTTTAACAAATCCTGGTAATTTGATTCATTTTTATTGGTTGTAATCATTTTATTACTTTTTTTATTAAGTGGTGTAGTTCATGGCGTAACCACGAAGGCGTTGTTGCACGGATCGAAAAATGGCTTCAATGTCATACCGTGGCTTGACCACGGCATCCAGTCTTTTTATTAAGGTTTTTTCTGGATACCGTGGTCAAGCCACGGTATGACACCGTATGCTTTGCAAAAATTCGAGCCATACAACAATGCCTACGACTCCTTGCGGTGACTATCTCCGGAGTAATGTAACTTAAATAAAAAAGCCAAACCGAAAAAAACAATTATGCCGGCTAGGATAGTTCCGCCTAAAGCAAAAATTTTAACTAATAAATATTCTGAGTAAAAATATTCTTGATAACAAGATTTTATTAGCCAAATTACTAAAATCATTATTAAACAATTAGCTAAGATTTTATAACAAAAAATTTTTACTTCAGACTCTATATAAAATTTATTTTGTTTTTTACTATAACTATATAATAGCCATAAATTATACCACGCCGCTATGGAAGTTCCGACGGCAATCCCTATATGTTTTAAAGGAACCATTAAAATGATATTAAGCAATGTGTTAACGATAAGTGAGCATACAGTTATCTTAAGCGGAGTTTTAGTATCTCCGTTAGCATAAAAGATAGGCGTCAAAATTTTTGCTAAGATAAAAGCAGGCAAACCAAACGCAAAAGCAGAAATTGCCTCTGCAGTATAAATTGTATCTTGCGGGGTAAAAAGCCCTCGCTCATAAATTACATGAATTATAGGATGTGATAAAATAATAATACCGAAAGTAGCAGGCAGGGATAGTAACAACCCCATTTTAATTGCGTTATTTTGAATTTTGACAGCTGCCTTAAAATCATTTAACTTATAGACTTTAGACAATTCCGGCAATAATATAGTAGCGAAACTAGTACCTATTATCGACAGTGGGAATTGATATATTCTATCGGCATATGATAATATGGAAATTGCTCCTTCGATAAAACTAGCGATAGATTGAGAAATAAAAAGATTTAATTGTTGAACGCCTGAGCTGATAGCTGCCGGTCCCATATTAATTAAAAACTTTTTTACATCCTTATCTTGGGGTTTAAAAACTAACGGAAAAACTAAGCCGGCTCTTTTTACACAAATAAACATAAACGAAACTTGTAATATACCCGCAATTATTAAAGCCATACTTATTGCTATTACGGATTCTAAATAATTATCTAGCCATAAAGTACAAATTATTACGCAGATGCTTAGAATGCTAGGAACAAAAGCAAAGGCGGCAAATTTCTTTACCGAATTTAAAATTCCGCCAAACAAAGCAGTTATAGAGATAAATATCAAATACGGCATAGTAATACGGCACAACAAAACCGTCAGAGCAAATTTTTCTGCGTTGCCGTGAAAACCGGGAGCTATAATAAACATTAGCGAGGGCATAAAAATTTGCATTAATACTATTAAAATTATTAAAGTTAATAATAAAATAGTAAAAACCTCACCGGTAAAATAGCTAGCAGCTTTTTTTGAGGTTAACATTTTTTCGTTAAAGATCGGAACAAATACGTTTGAAAGTGCTCCTTCGGCAAAAATTCGTCTAAATAAATTTGGAAGTTTAAAAGCCACGTTGACGCCGTCGGCAATATTTGTCGAACCGAATAATGAAGCGATAAATAACTCCCTCGCTAAACCGAAGATACGAGAAATTAACGTAAAAAAAGCTACTATAATTCCTGAACGAAATAAGCTCACTGTGTGTTTCTCATAAATATACTGCTCATCTTTACCGATTCCATGTACTTAACTTACGTATGCGGTCTTGTTGCATGGATCGAAAAAAGTGCTATATGTCATACCGTGGCTTGACCACGGTATCCAGAAAAAACCTTAATAAAAAGACTGGATGCCGTGATCAAGTCACGGCATGACACCGTACGCTTTGCAAAAATTCGAGCCATGCAACAACGCCTACATATGCAAGGAATTTTTAGCTCTTATTATTCCTTCTTCAATCAATTCTTTTGCTTTGGTAGAATTTTCAAAGCCGGTAACTTTCACCCATTTACCTTTTTCTAAATCTTTATAATGCTCAAAAAAATGTACAATTCGTTGTTTTAGCATGTCAGATATATCTTCTAATTCTTTTATATTATCAAAAGTAATATCAAGCTTAGAGGCAGGCACCGCAATAATTTTTTCATCTAAGCCCGACTCATCTTCCATCATTAATACCCCGATAGAGCGACATTTAATAACGCAGCCAGGTATCACCGAATAAGGTGCTATAACAAGCACGTCTACCGGATCACCGTCATTGGAAAGCGTGTGCGGAACAAAGCCGTAATTACAAGGATAGCTCATCGAGGTTTGCATAAATCTATCAACAAAAATTGCCCCTGATTCTTTATCAAATTCGTATTTAACCGGCTTATCATTCATCGGAATTTCAATAATTACGTTTATTTCCTCGGCGGTTGCTTTTGCTTTAATTTTATCGATTAACATATTTACTCTTTTTTTTGCATTGTTGGCGGATAGTAATTTTCATCATGTTTGGTTAATAATTGCCGAGCAATAAATTTATTATTTGATAATTTTCCTATAGCTATTATACCTTGATTTTCACGAAATAGAGCAGGAAGTACACCTTTATAAAATATTTCTAAATCTTTAATATTGTCAGTGATAATAAAGCTAATTTTATCTGCCTCGATTTTATTTATTGAAGCTACTTTTACAAGCCCCCCTACTCTAAATTCTTTGGTATTATCAATTTCATTAATTTTAGACGGCGGCAGAAAAAAAATTATATTTTTCTCTAAATTATATAATATAATATATATACCTGATGCTGCTAAGAACAAACAAATTATTATTGCTATTAATCTATTTTTTACCCCTTTTTGCATCAAAACTCTTTTGAAAAATTACTTCTTTTTATAGCTAAGCCACGTTTTAATTAAAATTAACGCAAGGACTAAAAAAGTAAATAAATATGATAATAGTAAATAATTGTCCATTTAATTTTTTCTATTTGCGGAATTAATTACTCTTAAAAAATCTATTATTTCATTAGAAGGAGAATCTAAATAAAAATGCTTCAAATATTTACCTTTTGCATCCATTAAATAAACAAAAGATGAGTGGTCAATCATATAACTTGACTTATCACTATCATGATTTGCGACAGCATAATATACTTTAAATTTATCAGCCGTCTCTTTAATTTGTTCCGTACTGCCGGTAAGACCGATAAATTTAGGAGAAAAATGTTTTAAATATTCTTTAAGGACAACAGGAATATCCCGCTTTGGGTCGATAGTAATAAATACCGGCGTAACGTTCACGCCGTATTTATCAAGACTATTTATAACTTCTGTTATTTTTTGCAAAGAAGTCGGGCAAATATCAGGGCAGTAAGTAAAACCAAAGTAAATTAAGCTTAATTTGCCTTTTAAACTATTACTATTAAATATTTTCCCGTCTTGATCAATCAACTCAAAATCGCCGCCGATTTGTACCTGATCGTTATCGTACATCTCACCTTGTCCTGCTAAAGGTTTTTTTGGCGATTCTATCGATAATAGTAAATATAGTGACACTATACCGATAGCATTAGCTATTATTATAATAATCTTTAATATATTAGCTTGCATTTATTCTCCTTTATTATTTTTACTTGAAATTAATTCCAAGTCTTTACGTATTAGGTTTTGAAAATTCTCACTACATCTATTAAAATCAATGACATCAACTTTAAAAGGCAAATCTGACTCTTCAAAATCTTCATCAATATGTGCCCAAATATTCCAAGGAATATTTTCCATAAAGCACATATCTAAATCAGAAAACTTTCGAGAATTTCCTTTTACTCTAGAACCATAAGCATAAAAATTATAAGGGTATTTTGCTAAAATTTCTTTAACTATTTTTAAATGGCGTTCTTCCATGTAAATCATGTTTCTTCTTTGAGCTTATTTATTAATTTTTTAAGTTCCTTTGAAAATAAATCAAAAATTTCAATAATCTCATCTGCTACTTTCTGCTCATAAATATGAGATGTTAAATTACGTTTTTTTTGGAACTCAAACCATATTTCAGGATCTTCGATAAATTTCTCTAGAACAGCACTTCTAAATATTGTTTTTGGCGAACTAGCTTCTACCCCTCGTGCTTCCAAAAACCTTTTCATCATCTTCCACGATAACTCATAGCAAAATTCAAATGCCTGTATTGCACCTGCTTTATCACGATCATTATGCATATCAATACGAAATCTTTCAAAAACATCGCAAGCTTTAATAAGACTACTTATATCTATCTTCTTTTGCATATTTTATCTTCTTTCCTTTAAAATTTCTGCCACCTCAAGTGCTGCATAAGTAAAGATGGCACCGGCACCGGCTCGTTTAAAGCTTATTAACGACTCCAATAAAGCTTTATGCCAGTCTAATGCTCCGGCTTGGGCAGCAAATTTTAGCATAGCGTACTCTCCACTAACCTGATAGGCAAAAATTTTGGTATTAAAATTATTGGCAGCTTCTCGAATAACATCCAAAAACGGCATACCCGGCTTGATCATTACCATATCAGCCCCTTCAGCTATATCATGTTCTATTTCAAGCATTGCCTCTTTTATATTGCGTATATCCATCTGATAGCTAGACTTGTCTAAATAATTCTTTTTATTGCTACCGAGAGCATCACGAAAAGGTCCATAAAAACTAGAAGCATATTTAGCGGCATAAGCAAGGATATTAACATTTATAAAACCTTCATGATCTAGATACTCCCTGATAGCCATAATCCGCCCATCCATCATATCGGAAGGTGCAATAACATCCGTGCCTGCTTTAGCAAGAACTAATGCTTGATTGCAAAGTGCTTTAACCGATTTATCGTTATCAACTTCACCGTGATGAATAATACCGTCATGACCGCTAAGAGTATAAGGATCTAACGCTACATCACATATTATGCCGATATCGATACCGGCATTTCTAATACTACGTATCGTTCGGCAAATTAGATTATCTAAATTATATGCCTCATCAGCATTATCACTTTTTAAGCTCTCATCAATACAAGGGAATAAAGCAATAGCATTAATACCCATTTTCGCCACTTGTTTAGCGGTCTCTATAACTTGGTCGATAGATAAACGATATATCCCCGGCATAGTTTTAATTTCTTGCCTTTGATTATGCCCCTCAACGATAAATAACGGCAATATTAAATCATTTACCGTTAAACGATTCTCTGCTAGCAACTCACGGAGCCAATAAGCTTTTCTATTTCTTCTTAAGCGTACTAATGGATACATAAATCTAATCTTTTTAATTTTGCCTTTCATTTTAATATTATTAATCCAATCCCGCAAGCAAGTTTTTATAATAAACTATCAAGGTCATTCCTAGCTGCAACGGGTGTTGTTGCATGGCTCATAATTTACCGTATTATGATTATTACAAGTATGGTGTCATACCGTGGCTTGACCACGGTATCCAGAAAAAAGTTTCATAAAAAGACCGGATGCCGTGATCAAGCCAGCGTTGTTGCATGGATCGATTTTACCTCGTCATTGCGAGGAGGGACGTAGTCCCGACGTGGCAATCTAGTCTTTGTCATGCTGAACTCGTTTCAGAATCTTTTTAGTAGATCCTGAAATAAATTCAGGATGACTATTATTTTCTGGATTGCCACGCTCCTTTCAGTCGCTCGCAATGACTAGGTAAGATCGAGCCATACGACAATGCTTACGGCTCTCGCCATGACGGTTTACGTTTATCTTCTAATAAAAACTTTTAGGATCAATATCGATTTTGACATGACAAGATGAAGGGATTTTTACCAGACTTAGCCAAAATTTTAAATATTTTTGTAAGTTAAATTTTTTATCAACTATAACAAGAATTCGGAAACGATATTTACCGGCAAGTTTTGACATTAAAGAGCTAGCGGGTCCAAGAATTTTTGCCCTAGTATTTGGGGCAATTCTCACTAAATTCTTAGCTATTGCCAGTATTTTATGCTCATCAATACCCGATAAAATTATTGAAGCCATTTTGGTAAAAGGCGGCATATCTGCGGTTTTTCTTGTTTGCAACTCATACTGAAAAAATGCCTCTTCATCGGAGTTAATAATATGACTAAAAATCATATTATCGGGATAATAGCTTTGCATTAATACGATGCCTTTTGCTTCTCCTCTCCCTGCTCTCCCCCCTACCTGATGAAGCAGCTGGTATGTTCGCTCACTTGAACGTAAATCGGCGTTGCTACTGCCAAGGTCGGCATCGATTACCCCGACTAAGGTAAGATTCGGGAAATGATAGCCTTTTGTTATTACTTGCGTCCCTATCAAAATATCAATCGCCGAATGTTCCATTTTATGCAGTAATTCGGCTATCTTTTCCGGCTTCCCTAAATGATCTTTACTAATTACCGCAATTCTACTATTCGGAAAAAGTAATTTTGCCTCTTCTTCTATTCGCTCTATTCCAGGACCGCAAATTGTCAGTGCGTCGTCTTCCTTGCATTCAGGACAGTTAGTAGGAATTTTGCTTGTATAACCGCAATGATGACATTCAAGTTTTCTAGTTCCTTTATGCAGCACTAACCAACTTGAGCAAGATTTACAAGTAAAACGATGACCGCAAAGCTTGCAGAGCATTAAAGGTGCATAACCTCGGCGGTTAAGGAATAGCAATATTTGCTTATTATTTTTTAGATTTTCAGCAATAGCCGTTATTAAAGGCTTAGACAAATAAGAATTTTTTGATAAATTTTCTTTTTTCATATCAATTATTTCTATTGTCGGCATAGCCGCATCTTTATACCGAGAAGCTAGAATAATTAACTGATATTTTCCTTGCTCTACATTATACATCGTTTCAATAGAAGGAGTAGCAGAGCATAAAATAATTTGTGCCTTATCAAGCCCCGCCCTTATTATTGCCGTATCTCGTGCATTATATAATATACCGTCATCCTGTTTATAAGAATCGTCATGTTCCTCATCAATAACGATTAGACCAAGATTTTTGTACGGCAGAAAAAGGCTACTGCGTGCTCCTATTATAATCTTAACCTTATCGCTTAATATCCCTCTTAAAATTGCTTTTTTCTTAGCCTTAGTAACGCTAGAATTCCACACCACCGGCTCAAAACCGAAACGCTCGGTAAAGCGGTTAATAATTTGCATACTTAAAGCAATTTCCGGCAACATAATTAATGCTTGCTTTCCTTGGTGTAAGTAATCGGCAATTAGGTTAAAATAAACTTCCGTCTTGCCTGAACCGGTAACCCCCTTAATTATCACCGGCTTATCGCTTTGCTTTATTAACTTAATTGCTTGCTGCTGTTCGTTAGATAAATCGGGTAACGTAAAATCCGTTTTTATTAACTGCTCTTTAACCTTAATCGGTTTCTCGGCAATATCTATAGGCAGCACTAACTTGGCAATCCCTCCTAATTCACTTAAATAATACTCACTCATCCATTTTATTAATTCTAAAATTTCTGAGTTAAGACTAAATCCCAGAGGTATTTTTTCTTTGATAGATTTTAGCTTTTCTTTATTGGAAGTAACATTAAGCTCCCATACTATCCCCGTTACTTCTTTATTTCTAAAAGTCACTATTACCAAATCCCCTAAATTTAAATCTAGATGATCCGGCACTATATAATCTAACGGGAATAATTTCGGTAGGGGTAATAATATTTTAGCTATTTGCATATTATGTATATAAACTAATTATCTCCGTAGTGACTCCACATACGCAAAATTTTTATTTCTTTGGTTTCTTCATATACTTGATAAAATAACCTATGCTGTAGGTTAATTCTTCTTGAATAGGCAGCATTATAAGCACCTGTTAATTTTTTATAAGGAGGTGGATTTTGAAAAGGATTATTTTGAATTATATGTAATAGATTTTGAATTCTATCTTTATAAATAGATTTGTTTACTAATTTATAATCTTTGCGTGCAGCATCAGTAAGGTATAAAGTATACATTTCTATATTAATCTAATAATACTGCATTTTTCGATAGGAGTATTTAACCCCTCAATAATTGAATCGCTTAATTTTTTATTAGAAGCTACAAATAATGTTTCTTCTATATCTTCCCAATCATCAAGTGATATTAAAACTGCTGCGTTTCGCTTGCCTTTTATTAAAGTAGGCTCGTGGCTTACGGCTACTTCATCAATTAATTTATATAAGCTTTTTCTAGCTTCACTAGCGATTAAATAGGTCATAATTTATTCCCTTAACTCTCTTACCTATAATGGTACTACATAAAGTACTATTAGTCAACAAATATCAGACTCAATTAATGGTATTACTAACTAACTCTTTATTTTTATATATATGTATTTATAATAATATCTTATTTGGTATAGAAAACTTACGTATGAAAAAAATAGTTATAGCGATTTCCGGTGCATCGGGAGCTATCTACGGCATTCGGCTACTTGAAGTATTAAAAGAGCAAAATATCGAAACTCATTTAGTTATTTCAAATGCTGCTCATCTTACTATAAATGCTGAAACTAAATATTCTATAAAACAAGTTAAAAATCTAGCAAGTTATTATTATAATATAATGGATGTGGGGGCTGCCATTTCCAGCGGTTCATTTAAAACACTAGGCATGATAATAGCACCTTGTAGCATGAAGACCGTAGCGTCTATTGCTCATTCATTGGAAAATAATTTAATTAGCAGAGCCGCGGGAGTAGTGTTAAAAGACAAAAGAAAACTTATTTTAATGATTAGGGAAAGCCCGCTTCATACCGGACATTTGGAGAATATGCTAAAAATATCGAGTTACGGCGGAATAATCGCCCCGCCGGTACCGGCGTTTTATAGCAATCCTGAAAAAATAGACGATATAATTAATCATTCCGTTAGCAGGGTATTAGATTTTTTTGATATCGATACTAAATTAATCAAACGCTGGCACGGGCTATAAGTATAAATTATAATAAAGTTTTTAAAATCCTTGAAAGTAGATTGCAATCTATTTCCACAAACATTTCATAACAAGTATCGCTCCGGATAAGATTAATGTTATCATTTCTGTTATAATAAGCGGCAATGAATTAATTAGAATACCGTAAATAAGCCATAATACTACGCTAGTACAATATATAATATACATAGATAATGAAATATTTTGAGTAGAGCGAGATTGATAAGTTTTAATTACTTGCGGAACAAAAGCAATCGTAGTTAATATACCGGCAATATATCCCATAATTTCCGTATAATCTGACATATGGGTTTTTATATATAATTGTGTAAATTTTATAGTGCTATTACTGTAAATGTCTAAAAAATTTTCCTAAAATAATTCTTTTTGAGATTCATTAAGAGTCTGCCTTAATGTCTTAACATCAGGAAAATCCTCAATGCCTTTAAATTCCATAATAAGTTTTGACCACGTTTTTCCTTCATAACTATCAAACCTATCTTTTATTGCTTTTCTAATCATTAACTCATTTCTCATATTATAAATATCTATATTATAATACGCTGAAAGATCAAATTAAGCTATTTATTGTTTAATTAAATAACTTAATATATTATTTGTAAAAAAAGTTTAAACGAAGAAAAGCAATGAAACAAACTAAATTAGGGCTTCCGCCTTGTTGTATGGCTTCAAATTTATAGCAAATTTCACGATGTCATTCCGTGATTTATTCACGGAATCCAGGAAAATATATAAATAATATCATTATAAGTTGCTTTTCTGGATACCGTGGACAAGCCACGGTATGACACCATAATTTGTAATAACCATAATACGATAATTACGATCCACACAACAAAACCATCATAAGCGGCGTTACGATTCAACTTCTTGAAATTCTAAAATGTCACCAGGTTGACAATTTAGATACTGACAAATACTTTCAAGAGTTGAAAAACGTATAGCTTTAGCTTTACCGGTTTTTAAAATCGATAAATTTTGAAGTTTTACTTTCCTTTTAGCAAGCATTACGTCTAGATTTACAATAATACTCATTGAAATATTTTTTTAAATAGTAAATTTATATTCGGTTTGTATTTTGCTTGCCTCAAGCATTACCCACGAAATAACAATAACTAATATTCCAAAAAAGATATCTTGTAAATTTGGTGTTCCAAAACCAAGATAAATATAACGCTGTCCAACAGGATTAGACATAGTCACTGCAAAAGTCAGTAACATATCACCTATAGGCTTTATCAAAACAGCACTTAAGAAAAATATCCACGCAATATTATTGTAATATTTTGCATTTAAAATATTAAATATTTCACCTACCGAATAATTTATAAAAATCTTTTTTAAATAATATAAATTAAATAATAAAGGTAATACTCCGAAAAGATAAGCCATAAACCCTAGAAATTTCGAGAATATTGTCCATTTTATTAAACTTAAATCAGTATAAACTCCGCCTTCAGAATAAGAAAGTACAAAAATACCTTTATGAGAGAGATTTTTCATTCGTAAATAATTAGTTAAAGATAGTGACAGCAAAAATTGGACTGAGTAATTACCTATATAAATATAAGCAATATACTAATTTAGTCTTTAAAGGAGGTAATCCAGCCGCAGGTTCCCCTACGGCTACCTTGTTACGACTTCACCCCAGTCGCTAATTTTACCGTGGTTGGCTGCCTCTTGCGTTAGCTCACCACCTTCAGGTAAAACCAACTCCCATGGCGTGACGGGCAGTGTGTACAAGGCCCGAGAACGTATTCACCGCGGCATGCTGATCCGCGATTACTAGCGATTCCAACTTCATGCTCTCGAGTTGCAGAGAACAATCCGAACTGAGATGTCTTTTAGGGATTTGCTCCACGTCGCCGTATTGCTTCCCTCTGTAAACACCATTGTAGCACGCGTGTAGCCCAACCCATAAGGGCCATGATGACTTGACGTCGTCCCCACCTTCCTCCGGCTTATCACCGGCAGTTTTCTTATAGTTCCCGGCATTACCCGCTGGCAAATAAGAATGAGGGTTGCGCTCGTTGCGGGACTTAACCCAACATCTCACGACACGAGCTGACGACAGCCATGCAACACCTGTGTGTGGTCCAGCCGAACTGAAGGAAAGCATCTCTGCGATCCGTAACCACCATGTCAAGGGTTGGTAAGGTTTTTCGCGTAACATCGAATTAAACCGCATGCTCCACCGCTTGTGCGAGCCCCCGTCAATTCCTTTGAGTTTTAATCTTGCGACCGTACTCCCCAGGCGGAGTGCTTAATGCGTTAGCTACGAAACCGAAAGAAATTCCTCCGATATCTAGCACTCATCGTTTACGGCGTGGACTACCAGGGTATCTAATCCTGTTTGCTCCCCACGCTTTCGTGCATCAGTGTCAGTTGTAGCCCAGATGACCGCCTTCGCCACCGGTGTTCCTCCTAATATCTAAGAATTTCACCTCTACACTAGGAATTCCATCATCCCCTACTACACTCTAGATTAGTAGTTTTGAAAGCTATTCCGAGGTTAAGCCCCGGGCTTTCACTTCCAACTTACTAAACCACCTACGCACTCTTTACGCCCAGTAATTCCGAACAACGCTAGCCCCCTCCGTCTTACCGCGGCTGCTGGCACGGAGTTAGCCGGGGCTTTTTCTGCAGGTAACGTCATTATCTTCCCTGCTAAAAGAGCTTTACAACCCTAAGGCCTTCGTCACTCACTCGGTATTGCTGGATCAGGCTTTCGCCCATTGTCCAATATTCCCCACTGCTGCCTCCCGTAGGAGTCTGGGCCGTGTCTCAGTCCCAGTGTGGCTGATCATCCTCTCAGACCAGCTACAGATCGTAGGCTTGGTAGGCCATTACCCCACCAACT
The DNA here is from genome assembly GCA_020881235.1 of Rickettsia endosymbiont of Oxypoda opaca. Taxonomy (GTDB): domain Bacteria; phylum Pseudomonadota; class Alphaproteobacteria; order Rickettsiales; family Rickettsiaceae; genus Rickettsia. Next base: position 20,792 of record JAJIYK010000091.1, read on the forward strand.
ACCTAATCTGACGCGGGCTCATCCATCAGCGATAAATCTTTCCTCCTCGGAGAATATACGGTATTAGCTTTTATTTCTAAAAGTTATTCCGTACTGATGGGCAGATTCCCACGTGTTACTCACCCGTCTGCCACTAATTAATTAGAGCAAGCCCTAATTAACTCGTTCGACTTGCATGTGTTAAGCATACCGATAGCGTTCGTTCTGAGCCAGGATCAAACTCTCAAGTTTGATTCTGTCTATTTTTACTTCAAAAAATTGACAGGTTTAATTAATCACTTAAAAGTGATATGTACATTTCGCTGTCACTATCTATATCTAATTATTTACTTTTAAAACAGCTGCGAAACCTTTGTAAGTCGTCGCCTTCGTAGAAGTAGTTATAAGCAAGATATCCTCCTATGTCAACTACATTTTTTAAATTATTTGTATTTTTTTTGTTTTATTTTAAATCGTCATTGCGGAAAGTCGTAGGTGTTGTTGCGTGATTCGAGAAATTAATAAAAATCCGTCATGGCAAAGCCACGAAAGCATTGTTGCATGGCTCGATTTTTTGATGTCATTCCCGCGAAAGCGGGAATCCAGAGAATATTTAAGCGAATTATTATAGTAAATTTTTATATAATTTTGCTTATTTTAAGTATTTTTTCTGGATTCCCGCCTTCGCGGGAATGACATACAACACTTTTTTCGAGCCACACAACAACGCTAATCAAGTCGCTCACAATGACGATTCCGGGGAGCCATGCAACAACGCTTACGGCTTATAAAACGGTGATTCACGAAAACACTACACTTTCAAGCGTTTAATTTTGCTCGCTAGTTCTTCGGTATTAAATTCTATATTAATTACTGCTCCGCCTTGTTTGCTGTTAGCTATATCTAAGCTAGCACAATGTTCTTGAGCTATTTTCTTAACGATGGCAAGCCCTATTCCCATACCTTTATTCCGAGTAGTTACATAAGCTTCTGCTGCTCTACCGATTAGCTCCGGCGGGAAGCCGACGCCGTTATCTATTACGGATATAGTTACTATTGGGGTTGAAGAGGTTATAGAAACCGAAATATTACCTTTTGTAGCATTTTTTTTGGACTCTATTGATTCTTCGGCATTTTTTAATAAATTAATCATTATTTGGTTTATCTGCGTAGCATCACAGATGAAATCAAGCGAATCAACATCACTATTAAAAATATATGATATTTTATCGTTTATTAATTTACGTGATTTAACTATATCCTTAATAAGCATTACTAAATCGCAGTGAGCAAAAACAGGAGCAGGCAACCTTGCAAAAAGTACGAACTCGGAAACAATCTTTTTTATATCGTTAGTATGGCGGATAATCATATGTAAATAATTCTCAAACTCCGCTCTGTCTTTAACGTCATTACTAAATTTTTTCAGCAATCTCTCCGAAGCAAGTAAAATAGGGGTTAAAGGATTTTTAATCTCATGTGCTACTTTTCTTGCTACATCCGACCAAGCAAGAGCCCGCTGGGCAATAACTAAATCTCTTTGTTGACGGCTAAGCTGTTTAATCATTCTATTAAATGCTGAATAGAGTGCACCTATTTCATCTTTATCAACTTCATCTTCAGGAACTTGAATAGTTAAATCACCGTCTTTTACTTTATCTGTCGCATTAACTAATTTTTTTATAGGATTCACTATTTTAGCGGTAAACATAACTCCGAAACTTATTGCGACTAACAAAAGCAATAAAGCAATGAAAATAAAAATTATCGAAAATTTAATTTGCATGCCGGAAACTTGCTTTTTAAGGCGGTAATATTCCCCTGCCGCTCCGTTGGTTTTATCGATATGATCAATAATTTTATTGTCAATTAATCTCCCGACTAATAAATATACGTCATTATATTCTTTGAGCTTAATCAGCATACGGATTTTAGTAGGGTCGGACTTTACTTCCACTATCTCACCCAAATCCGCTTTTTTTATTAAATGTGCGGGTATAGTGGCAAAGGATAAGGAAAAACTTAAAAAAGTATTAGCAATAATAGTGTTGGTAGATTTATTCAAAACTATTGCTTCATCAAGCGAACGCATTTCCGCTTCGGTATTTAGGGTTTTGGTAAACAAGGCGGGATTATGCACTAAATCATAATACATATCGCTTAAATCTTCGGCAACGGATAAAACGGTTTCCTTTAGCTGTAATTTATGCTCGTCAATATAAGATTCGGCGACTATTATGGATTGATCTAAAACGGCGGAAATCTTTTTATCAAACCAAACCTGAATACCGAAATTAAAGAAATAAGCGGAAAATACCGAAACAATAATAGTCGGTACGGTAGCTACTAAACTAAAAGCAATAATAATGCGGTTTTGCAATTTAGAAACATTTTGATCGTCGTTCTTAGTAAAAAAACTTTGAAAGAATTTGCGAGCAAGTAATACACCTAAAATTAAAAAAATTACTAAATCGACTAATATAAATCCTATAACTTTACTTGGGTCTAGCCCGCCTTTTCTTGACTCTACCGACATCACGTAATAAGTAGCACAAGCTAGAATAGTCGCAACGATCATTAAAATAAAAATTATTGACCTACTGCGAAGATATTTTTGTAATAGCGGTTTAAAATAATTTAGCATAAAGGTTAATTGTAAAATTAAAGTCATGTACGAGTGTCATACCGTGGTTTGTACCCGTGTTGCTGGTGTCATTCCCGCGAAGGCGGGAATCCAGAAGAATTAAACAAATGTAACGATAACTTACAGTTATATAAAAAAAAGCCTTACAAGCTAAGGCTTTTTAGCCTGGATTCCTGCCTTCGCAGGAATGACATAAGGAGCAGCGGGAACGACATTAAAGCCTTTCTACCCTCTTCAAACAAATTCTAATAATACTTGCCCTCTCAACACATGATCTTTTTCGTTAACAAAAATTTTAGCTACTTTCCCGTCTCTTTCTGCCAGAATTATATTCTCCATTTTCATAGCGGTTAGGGTCATGATTTCCTGCCCTGCTATTACTTCTTCGCCTTCTTTTACTTTAATTGCGGCAATTTGCCCCGTAAGAGGAGCTTGTAGTTCCGAGCTTTCTTCTTTAACGATTTTTGTAACCATTAGTGCTTCAAGCTCCGATATACGCGGGGAACGGACAAATGCTTTTACGCTAATACCCGCATGTGATAAAATATAGCCGGTCGGTATATTTTCAATTTTAACATTAGCTTTTTTGCCGTTAACTAAACATGTAAAAAGATCATTACCTAAATGCCAATTACTCCGAATATATAGCCGATCGCTTTCATGACGTATATTATAGCCGTTTTCAACGGGAGTAATTAACGTCTGAAATAATTTATCATCAATCGATACTACCCATCTAGTACCGATTTTATTACTTTGATTATTAATATTGCCGGAAATTGATGAAGCACGTTTTTGTTCTGAAATATAAACAAAAATAGCAGTTGCAACGAATACGCCGGTAATCTCAGAGGTTAAGCTAGCACCTGAAAAACCGTCCGGATATTCTTCTTCTATAAAAGCAGTAGTAATATCACCGCTGACAAAGCGAGGATGTAACATTACCGCTTCTAAAAAGCTTATATTATGAGAAATACCGCTAATTATATATGAGCTTAAAGCCGACCTCATAACTTCTATTGCCTGCACCCGATTCTCTCCGTAGGTACATAATTTTGCAATCATCGAGTCATAAAACATACTTACTTCACCGCCGAGTCCGATACCGGTATCTATGCGAATGTTAGAGCTTTTTGCAGGTTCGGAATAAGCAGTAATCCTACCGCTAGACGGCAAGAACCCACGACTTGGGTTTTCTGCACAAATTCGAGATTCAAACGCCCAACCTTTTAACTGTACATCTTCTTGAGAAAATGAAAGTTTTTCTCCGGCAGCAATCCTTATCATCTGTTCAACGATGTCTATACCGGTGATTAACTCGGTAACAGGATGCTCTACCTGCAACCTCGTATTCATCTCTAAAAAGTAAAAGTTTTTCTCGCTATCTACTATAAACTCAACAGTCCCGGCTGAATAATACCCAACCTTTTTAGACAAAGATACTACTTGGCTATACATTTGTTGCCTTATTTCTTCGGTAATAAAAGAACTCGGAGCTTCTTCTATTACTTTTTGATGATGACGCTGGATGGAGCATTCCCGTTCACCTAAACACACACTATTGCCGTGCTGATCAGCAAGTAATTGAATTTCAATATGCCTTGGCGACTGGATTAATTTTTCAATAAATAACCTACCGTCACTAAAACTATTTACTGCTTCAAGCTTAGCCGATTCAAAAGCACTAGCCATTTCTTCTTGGTCTTTTACCACTCTCATACCACGCCCACCACCGCCGGCAGTCGCTTTAACTATTACGGGAAAACCTATTTCATTAGCAATATCGATGGCTTGCTTAACATTGCTGATTGTTCCCATATAACCCGGAACAGTGCTAACTCCAGCCTCGATTGCAATTTTTTTTGCTTCAATTTTATCACCCATTTTTTTAATAGCCGTCGCACTTGGACCAATTAAAGTAACGCCTTCCCTCTTTAAAATATTAGCAAAATTCGGATTTTCAGACAAAAAGCCGTAGCCAGGGTGCACTGCACTTGCCCCACTCTCACGAATAGCCGAGATAATATTTTTGGTTGATAAATAGCTTTCAGTTGCCGGAGAATTGCCGATATAATAAGCTTCGTCTGCCTGCTGTACATGCATTGAGCTAGTATCTGCTTCAGAATATACGGCAACTGATTTAATGCCCATTTTCCTTAGGGTACGGATTATTCTCAAGGCAATTTCACCGCGATTAGCGATTAAAATTTTATCAAATAATGGTTTAGTCATAATTTCTCGTATAAATATAATGTATTGTTAGTATGGTGTCGTTCCTACGTCTCTTTATGTCATTCCCGTGCAGGTGCGGCGTTGTTGTATGGCTCGAATTTTTGCAAAGCGTTCGGTGTCATTCTAGTTCCTTGATCACGGCATCCAGTCTTTTTATTAAGTTTTTTTTCTGGATACCGTGGTCAAGCCACGGTATGACATTGGAACCATTTTTCGATCCATGCAACAACGCCCTTTGCAGGAAGGACGTCAAAAATAACCTAAAGCGGTAAATTATCGTGCTTTTTCCAAGGTAATTCGACTTTTTTGGTACGCAGAAAATTTAATGCTCTACATATCCGCCATCTAGTATTTTGCGGTTTTATAATATCGTCTAAATACCCTCTAGAAGCTGCAACAAACGGCGATGTCACCGTATCTTTATATTCGGCGATTTTCTGCTTTTTCGCTTCCGCATCTTTACATTCTTCTTTAAATATTATCTCTGCCGCTCCTTCAGCTCCCATAACGGCAATCTCCGAATTAAACCATGCATAATTTATATCTCCCCGCAGATGCTTCGAGTTCATAACTATATAAGCACCGCCGTAAGCTTTACGAGTAATTACAGTAATTTTAGGAACTGTAGCCTCAGCATAAGCATATAAAAGCTTAGCTCCGTGTTTAATAATACCGTCATGTTCTTGAGCGGTACCCGGTAAAAAACCGGGTACGTCGACTAAACTAACAATCGGGATATTAAAAGCATCGCAAAAACGGATAAATCTTGCCGCTTTCCTTGAGGCGTTAATATCCAAACACCCTGCTAAATGCAGCGGCTGGTTCGCTACAAAACCGACCGGCAGCCCTTCCATATAACCAAAGCCGATAATGATATTTTTAGCAAAATCAGGCTGTAATTCAAAAAACTCCCCTTCATCAACTATACGCTCTATTAATTCCTTCATATCATAAGGTTTATTATGTGTAACGGGTATTAACGTACTTAAAGACATATCTACCCTATCAGCCGGATCAACAGTATAACGAACAGGCAAAGGACTACGATTAGATAAAGGCAGAAAATTAAAGAATCTACGAACTTCTAACAATGCTTCTACGTCATTTTTGAACGCCAAATCGGCGACACCGCTTTTAGTCGTATGCATATGAGCACCGCCAAGTTTTTCTTGGCTTACTTCTTCACCGGTAACGGTTTTAACTACGTCCGGACCGGTAACAAACATATAAGAAGTATTTTTAACCATAAATATAAAATCGGTTAAAGCCGGAGAATATACGGCACCGCCGGCACAAGGTCCCATAATTAGAGTGATTTGCGGAATAACTCCGGAAGCAAGGACGTTACGCTGAAATATTTCGCCGTAACCGGCAAGAGCATCTACCCCCTCTTGAATCCTAGCACCACCTGAATCGTTAATACCGATAACCGGTGCACCGCTAGCTATCGCAGCATCGATAACGTTACAGATTTTCTTAGCGTGATATTCACCGAGCGAACCGCCGAATACTGTAAAATCTTGGCTATATATAAAGACTAATCTACCGTTTATAGTGCCGTGACCGGTCACCACGCCGTCACCTAAAAATTTCTTATCTTTCATACCGAAATTATCGCATCTATGGGATACATACATACCTGTCTCGGTAAAGCTATTCGGATCTAATAATATTTCTATTCTTTCCCTACTTGTTAGTTTACTTTTTTTATGTTGCAAGTTAATTTTTTCTTCACCGCCTCCTTGCCTAGCAATATTTCGCTTCTCGTCAAGTAGCTCGGCAGAGTGGATATTAAATTGACTCATATATGCTTTTATCTGTTTAATGATTAAGGTATACTATAATAATAAAACTGTAAAAAGAATAGCAGAAATTTTAAAGGGAAGTAGCGTTGTTGCATGGATGCCCCAAACGTCATTGCGAGGAGGCATTTATGCCGACGTGGCAATCCAGTTTTTGTCATGCTGAACTTGTTTCAGCATCTTGTGTAGTATATCCTGAAATAAATTCAGGATGACTATTTTTTTCCTAGATTGCCACAGCCACTTCGTGGCTTCGCAATGACGGGGTTTTATTAATTTCTCGATCCATACAACAACGCCAAGGAAAGTATCAAATGACTAGAACAAAAGAAAATTTAGAGAAACCTGAAAAGCCTAAATCAAAAACAAAATTTGAGAATTTATCAAGTGCCTTAAAAGAAAATCTACAGCGACGTAAGAAAATACGTCAACATTGTGAGGATACATTATTGCAGGCATCGAAAAAAGTACCCTAATGTCATTCCCGCATAAGCGGGCTGTGTTGTACGAACGTTGAAAAAAGGCTGTGTCATTCTAGTTCCTTGATCACGGCATCCAGTCTTTTTATTAAGTTTTTTTCTGGATACCGTGGTCAAGCCACGGTATGACACCATACTTGTAATAACCATAATACGGTAACGCTACGCCTATGTAGTAATGACATCAAAATAGTTACTTATCATGGACATATGTTTTTAAGAATAATATAACATCAGCTATGTCTTGCGGTTTTGATAGCCCTATAAAAGACATTTTTGTTCCCGGAGCGTATTTACTTGGCTTATGCAAAAAAGAAAATAGACTATCATCATCCCATACGCCGCCGATTTTAGTTAATGCAGCGGAATATTTATAATCTTCTACGCTAGCTTTCGGGCGTCCTGCAACATCCCAAAGATGAGGACCTATTTTATTTGGTCCATCCTTATCTAAAGAGTGGCATACTAAGCATTTTTTTGCTATTTCTTTACCGTTGTCGACATTAGCATTTTTCATTAATTCCGGTATATTTATTACCGCTTCTGTGCTTTTGGTATTAACTTGGGAGGCAGAAGATTCTTCTACTGCAACACTATAACCTCGATGAGAGGCTTGTAAATTCGGTTTATAAAGTATATTAGCAATAAATCCTACCATCATTGCAATTAAACTAGCCAGCAAGACAGCCGCAACGATTTTGTTTAATTCTTTTCCGGACATTTATTTGTGTATTTTAGGTTGAGTAACATTTTAATAATTAAAATCTACTAATAATTTTCTGTATTTATTTGATTATAAAGTTTTAGGAGCCTATTATAATTTATTATAATTTAGATTATAGAGGCTATTAATTCAATGACTAAAATAAAGAATTTGAAAAAAAACACAATCGATGATTTAGAAATTGAAAATCAAAAAAAAATCTCAAAACTTAAAGCAATAATTGTTGAAAAAAGAAGTAAAGACAATTTAGATTTACCAAGCAGAAAAAACTTACCTTTAAAAAAATTACAAACTAGCAATTTTGAAAACACTTCTCCGGGAAAAAAATCAAAAATCAGTCAGATATTTGCTAAAATAAAGCCTAAATGGGAGTTTTTTAAAAATAGTAAAGTAGGTAAAATTTTATTCAGCAATAGTTTTAACTATGCACTTTCTCTTGGAGGTGCTACAATTGCACTTACCGGAATTTTTACGCCTATATCTCCCTTAATTATAGCAGTAGCAAGTATAGCGGCAATAGGAGTAGGAATTCAAGCAGTAAACGAAACTTTAAAGATACACTCTTTACGTAAACTTCATAAGGAAAATAACTTATTAGTTCAGAATAGAAATGCTAAAACTACGCAAGATTATGTCTTATCTTTAGAAGACGGCTTAAAAAATGCTTTAAAAAATGAATTATATATACCGCAACAAATAGAACAGAAAAATCCCAATAAAAATAAATATAATATAAATTCAAAAAAATTATCAAGCACCGGTCGAGTGCTAGCAGATAATATCGGTGGAGCAGCTTATATTACAGCCGGTATTATTGAAGGAGCTAGCGGTAACGTAATCGCTATTTTAAAAGCTACCGGCTACGGTGTAATTACTAGTGTATCTTTAATTACCGACGGGCTTAGTGAAAAAGAAAGAAATGACGTTCAAAAAATATTTAAATTAAATATAAATGAAGAATTAAAAAAACAAGATACCCCGAATTATAAAAATTTAACCCAATTGGAAGAATTCACAAAAAAACAAACTATGCAAACGTTAGCTTTAAAAAAGCTAATAACAGATAAAAATTACTGGAGAATGAAAGATGCCGATAAACAAGAAAAGTTTCGTGAAATCAAAAAAGAATTTGAAGAAGAAATAAATAAAGATGGGCTAAAAGCATTTTTGACAAGGAAAGAACAGTATATAGATAACAGTGAGGAAAATTATGTAAAAGATTTTACTAAAGTACTGAATCCATTTTATGAACGACCTACTAAGGCTCAAGAATACACAAATTTAACAAAAGCTATGGAAGCTAATCCTAAATTTTTTGAGGATACAAAAGATATTTTAAATAAGCAGAATAGAAATAGTAAAAAAGAGGTTATAGATTTAACAAAAACTCTAAAAACTAATCAAAATGATATTTTAAACAAGCAAAAAGAGAAAGAAAAAAACAAAAGATTAAGAATGAGAGGTTAAAAAATAAGAAGGGGCGTTGTTGCATGGATTGAAAAAAGCACTATATGTCATTCCCGCGAGGCATTGTTGCGTGGATACCTGTAACGTCATTGCGAGCCGCTGCAAGCGGCGTGGCAATCTAGAAAATAATAATTTTCATAGCATTTTTTGCTGTTTTTTTTCCTAGATTGCCACGTCGGCACTTTGTGCCTCCTCGCAATGACGGGGTTTTTTGTAATGATTCCGATCCATGCAACAATGCCTGTATCAAGCAATCGAGATGACACTGTTCTAAAGATTCTGAAAGATTAGTTTGTTTAACTCATGGGTTAAAATAGAAAAATCTACTTTGTCAAAGCCTTTTCGGGGGATTATTATCATACCTAAATTAGTTATTTTAAATTTAGGGTTATTAATAATAAGTCTCGTTAAATGCTTTATACGTCTTTTGATTTTATTACGAATTACTGCTCTTTTATCTAGTTTTTTACTAACTTTTATTCCTAAAAAAATAGTATTTTGGCAGTTATGAAGAATGTTGGAAAAATTTTTTGCTATTACTAAAATAAAATATTTTCCATGCAGCTTTTTACCACGTTTATTTACGAGTTCAAATTCTTCTTGATTTTTTAATGAAGTAACAAACAATTTATTTATGCAGATAATTTTTTTCGACCTTTGGCACGGCGCTTTCTTAATATTTCTCTTCCTGCAACAGTAGCCATTCTTGCTCTAAAACCGTGTCTTCTCTTTCTTACTAAATTGCTTGGTTGAAATGTACGCTTCATATAATTTTATACCGAACGAAAAATGAAATTTCTAAATAATAAGTATTTATAATTAAATAATTCTAATTTGTCAATGTCATTCTCGAACGTTATTGGCGTTGTTGCGTTAGTGTGCGTCAAGTCACAGTGGCGTTGTTGCATGGATCGAATTTTTGATGTCATTCTAGCTAAAAGCAGAAATCCAGAAAAAACACTTAAAATAAGCAAAATTATATAGTAAATTTTTATATAATTTTGCCTAATTGTAATTTGTAATAAAGTTAAGCAAGAAATAATTTAGCAATCTTATTCATAGGTAAAAATAATTTATTTGAATTATCTATAAATTCATTAAACCCATAATTTTTATAGAAATTTTTAGCTTCTATATTTTTAGCATCAACAATAACAGCAAAAGCTGCAATTCCCGATTTATAGGATTTATAAAGAGCGTCCATTAAAAGGAATTCACCGATTTTTTTCTTTTGATATTTTAAATCAATAGCAAGCCTACCTATTAACGTAGCCGGTAAATATGGATAACAAGGTAATTTTTTTGTATAATTTTCCGGTAGCACTGATATATCAATTCTATTAGAAGATAGAGTATAATAACCTATTATATCTTTCTGACCTTCTAAGGTACAAACATAAATCGCTGTTAAATATCTTTTCAAGTCTTGAGAAGCGTATTTTATTAAATAATCATTTAATATAGCTACTCCACAATCAAAATTTTTTAGATCAAAACTTTTGCCAAAAGGAAGTATTTTAAAAGGTGAAAGTAACATTTTATATATTATTCAACTGTATAAATCTTGTGGCTGCTTTTGTTAATTTTTTATTTGGAGAAGAATCATCCGCAGATTTTTGAATAAAATTTATTGCATCTCTTAAGGTTAGGCTAATTAATGTCTGTTGCCTAAAAGTAGCTTCAGCTTCTTTTTTAGCACTAGCAATAATAAAATTAGTTAAGCTAGTACCCTGCATTTTCGCTGCTTCTAAAAACAAATTTTTTAGCTTTGGCTCAACTCTTGCTTCTAGCCTTGCCATCGTATGTTTGCTCATATCAAGTAACCTTATAAATAATTTTATACTTACATGATACGGCAAATTGCCGTATCATGCAAATATAAAATTATTAGCTTTTTATAGCATGATCACATTAAGTGTGCATCAAGTCACAGTGGCGTTGTTGCATGGATACCCCAAACGTCATTGCGAGCGACTGAAAGGAGCGTGGCAATCTAGAAAATAATAAATTTCATAGTGCTTTTTGTCATTTTTTTTCTAGATTGCCACGTCGATTCTTCGAATCTCCTCGCAATGACGAAGTAAAATCGAGCCATGCAACAACGTCAAGTCACAGTATAGTATGACAGGCAGTCAATAGGCTTTAAACCAAAAAAACATAAGCTAAACTTAAGAAAGTGAAAAAGCCGAGTGCGTCTGTTATAGTGGTGAGAAAAACGCCGGAGCCGGCAGCAGGATCTATATCAAAATAATGTAATGCTATAGGTATAGCAGAGCCGAACAAGCCGGCAGCAAGAAAATTTAAAATAACGGCAACAGCAAAAATTATGCTAAGATTTATATCAAGTAACATCACAAAACTTAATCCTGCCCCGATGCAGGCAAGAACAAAGCCGTTAAATCCGCAAACAGCGACTTCTTTTAGTATTACCTTACTAAAATTATTATAATGAATATCTTTATTAGCTAAAGCTCTCACCGTGACGGTCATAGCTTGTGTTCCGGCATTCCCTCCCATTGAAGCAACAATCGGCATGATAACTACAAGAGCTACAAGTTTTGAGATTGTATCGTTAAAGTGATTGATAATAAGCGAGGTCATGCAGGCAGTAATCAAATTAACGAACAGCCAAGGAAAACGATGTTTAACCGTATAAAATAAGTTAAAGAAAGTATCTTGAGTATGAACGCCGCTAAGCGATAAGATATCTTTTTCGGCTTGTTCTTCGATAATATAAATTATATTATTTATCGATACGCTACCTACTAATTTCCCGCTTTTATTTACTACCGGTACTATAGTTAGTGCGTATTGCCTAAAAATAAAGCTTAGCTCGTTTAAATCGGTAAAAGCATCTGCAAGTTTGAATTCTTTATTGACTAAATTCTTTATTACTTCCTTATTTTCATGTTTCAGTAAAGTACTAAGTAATATAATGCCGACAGGACGAGATTTGCTATCTGTTACGATAGCTGCGTGGAAGTCTTGTTTTTTGTGTTTAATAAAATTTATCGATTCTTCTACTGTCCAATTTTCCTGAAGATTAATAAAGTCTCGCTCGATTACTCTACCGACGGTATTTTCCGGATAAGTACACCCTTCCGCAATTTGTTGCCTTTTTTCTTTACTAAGCCCGTTTAAAATTAGCTGTTTTGTATCATCGTCCAAATCTATTATTACTTCAATAGCGTCTTCTATAACAAGCTTATCAATTAATTCCGTAGTTTTTTGTATGCCGAGTTCCTCTATTACTAAAGGCTTACTATTAGCATTTAACCATACTAATGTTTCCGGTTTTATAGTATCTTTTAAAAAGGGAAGAATTTTTTTGTAGGTTTTATTATTTACGTTATCTAAGAAATCAGCTAAATCAGCATAGTGCAATTCTGATAGCATTTTTGCTGCAGCATAAAATTCTTTATCGTCTAAAAGATCATTAATTTGATCAAAAATTTCAGCGAATTGATCATGATGATCAGGTAATATGCTTTTGAACATATTAGGCATAATTTTTTACCTACTAGCTAAAGGTGCTTAGGTGTTAAACTTGATGGGTAAACATTAAAAAATGTCACTCTGTGGTCAAGCCGGTATTGTTGCGTGGCTCATAATTTACCGTATTATAGTTATTACAAGTATCGTGTCATACCGTGGCTTGACCACGGTACCCAGAAAAAACCTTAATAAAAAGACTGGATGCCGTGATCAAGGAACTAGAATGACAAGAATTGGATTGCCACGTCGGCACTACGTCCCTCCTCGCAATGACGAGGTAAAATCGACCTACACAACAACGCTGCCAAGCCACGGCATAACAAAATAATATAATTGGTGCGGTCGAGAAGATTTGAACTTCCACTCCTGTTACAGAACAGCACCCTCAATGCTGTGCGTCTACCAATTTCGCCACGACCGCCTAACCGAAACGTCATTGCGAGCGACTGTAAGGAGTGCGGCAATCTAGTTGTTATCATCCTGAAACAAATTTCAAGATGACAGAAAAGTATTTTTCCTAGATTGCCACGTCGGTACTATGTACCTCCTCGCAATGACGTTTGAGGGATTCACGCAACAACATATCTTCGCAATTACGGCTTTTTTAATGATATAGCAAATTATCACGCTAACATCAATAAATAATATTGCCAGTAAATACCTAATTTAGCTTAACAACAAAAGTCGGCATTACGTCCTGCTCTAGAGCGGCAATTTTTAACTGTACTAATTTTTCGTCTAAATCATTATATTTACTATGAAATTTTTCAGCATTACCGGTTAAGACTAAAGCAGAATCGATACCGAGTTTATTAGCTCCTAAAATATCGGTATAAAAAGTATCACCGATCATAAGAATACGATTTTTCGGTACGTTATCTAATTGATTTAATACTTTATTATAAATTTCTTCGTAAGGTTTTCCTGTATAAACTACTTCCCCGCCGAATTGCTTTAATTTTTGTGCATAATAACCGGCACAATATCTATATATACCACGCTGGTTAATACCGATATCAGGATTGGCACAAATATTAATCATTCCACGTTTAACGGACATTTTGAGGATATCGTCAAATTCATCTAAATCTAAATTTTCCCCTTCATCTCGGTGAAGAGTTAAAAGCAAAATATTTGCTTCTTCAATATTGTTAGTAATCGGGCATTGAATGCCGTTTATTATATCATTCTCTCCATAACCTAAATGATATATTACCGGCTTTTCGATATCAAATTGCTCTTTACTTCTTAAAATCATGTCAACGGCTACTTCACCTGAGCTAATAATCATTTCTGAAGTAGCATTAAGTCCCCAAGATTTAACCATTTGTAGTAAGAAAAAAGTATTACGAGGAGCGTTAGAAACAAAAAATACTTTTCTCGAGGCTATTATTTTATTGATATTATCAACAACGTTGGGATAGGTATATTGCCCTTCAATTACTACTCCCCAAAGGTCAAATAAAAATACGTCATAGTCGTTTACTATGTCGGAAATATTTTTAAAATCTAGCTTATTCATCCTTCTTCTCTAAATTATTGTTAGGTTTCGATGTCATTCTAGTTCAGTATTGTTGCGTGGTTCAAAAAATGTCCCCAATGTCATACCGTGGCTTGACCATGGTATCCAGAAAAAATCTTAGTAAAAAGACTGGATGCCGTGGCCAAGCCACGGCATGACACCGAACGCTTTATAAAAATTCTATCCACGTGGGCAAAGGTCTCCTCACAATAACGTTCTTTCCTTTTAATAACTTTATTAGAAAACTTTACTCTTCCTGCAAGTTTGAGTATACTTGTAAGATTCGTTTTATCAGTATGTGAGATATATGTCAAATAATGAACAAAATATTATAGAAGAATTGATTATCGAGGAAGCATATAGTGCTGATTCTATTAAAGTTTTAAAGGGTCTTGAAGCGGTAAAGAAAAGACCTGGAATGTATATCGGTGATACCGATGACGGTTCGGGTCTTCATCATATGATTTATGAAGTAGTGGACAATGCTATTGATGAATCGCTAGCCGGACATTGTGATTTAGTTCAAGTAACCTTAAATAAAAACGGCTCGGTAACCGTGCGTGATAACGGGCGAGGGATACCTATCGACATTCATGAAGAAGAAGGTATTTCAGCGGCTGAGGTCATTATGACGCAATTACATGCCGGCGGTAAATTTGATCAAAATTCCTATAAAGTTTCCGGAGGATTGCACGGCGTCGGCGTATCGGTAGTAAATGCCTTATCCGAATGGTTGGAACTTCGTATATGGCGTGCTAATAAGGAATATTTTATTAAATTTCATAACGGAGTAGCGGAAGCACCGCTTGCTTGCCTTGGTGACGCTATTGAAAGAAAAGGTACGGAAATTACTTTTTTCCCGTCAGTTGAGACTTTTAGTAAAATAGAATTTGACTTTGCAACTATTGAACATCGATTGCGAGAGCTGGCTTTTTTAAATTCCGGAGTAAAAATTTTATTAACCGATAATAGATTTGAAGAAGCTAAAGCAGTAGAATTTTATTATACGGGCGGAGTAGAAGAATATGTAAAATATATAGACCGTGCTAAGCATGCCGTGCATCAATGTATAACGATAAATACTAGTAATTCTGAGTCCGGTATTAGCCTTGAATTTGCGATGCATTGGAACGATTCTTATCATGAAACTATTTTATGCTTTACTAATAATATCAGGCAACGTGACGGCGGTACTCATCTTAGTGCTTTTAAATCCGGTCTGACACGTGTTATTACCGCTTATTTAAAAAGTACCGGACTTGATAAAAAAATGAAAAGTGAGTTTATCGGCGAAGATGCAAGAGAAGGGTTATCGTGTGTTTTATCTGTTAAAGTACCCGACCCTAAATTTTCTTCGCAAACAAAGGATAAGTTAGTTAGTTCCGAGGTGCGTCCAGTAGTCGAAAATGCCGTACACACTAAAATCCTTGAATGGTTTGAAGAACATCCGGCAGAAGCCAAGTTAATTGTTAATAAAATCATGGAAGCGGCAACGGCTCGTGAAGCTGCTAGAAAAGCACGAGAATTAACTAGACGTAAATCTGCTTTAGAAATCTCTAATTTACCCGGTAAGCTTGCCGATTGTCATGAAAAAGACCCGGCACTTTCCGAGTTATTTTTAGTAGAAGGAGATTCTGCCGGCGGGACGGCAAAACAAGGAAGAGATAGCAAAACTCAAGCTATTTTGCCTTTGCGCGGTAAAATTTTAAATGTTGAGCGGGCAAGATTCGATAAGATGCTTAATTCCGACCAAATCGGTACTTTAATTACCGCTCTTGGTACTAATATCGGCGTACAGGATTTTTCGGTTGAAAAACTTAGATATCATAAAATTGTTATTATGACTGATGCGGATGTCGACGGTTCCCATATTAGAACCTTGTTGCTGACATTTTTTTATCGTCATATGCCGGAACTTATTAATAAAGGATATTTGTATATAGCACAGCCACCGCTTTATAAAGTAAAAAAAGGCAGCCAAGAACTTTATTTAAAAAATGAACAAGCACTGCAAGATTATCTAATAAAATCAACCATTAACGATGCCTCTCTGATCTTATCCGATCAAGAGCAACTAACAGCTCTAGATTTGGCAGAGTTTATTGCCAAGGTAATTAAATTTAACGGTTTGCTTGACCACGCTAGCAAAAAATTTAATCGCCCGATTGCCGAAAGTTTAGCCATTAATAATTTACTAAATAACGAAATATTTAATACAGAAAGGGCAGCTGATCTTAAAAAAGCCTTAGATATCTTAAATGCTACGCAAATCTCACTTGATAAAACTGTTTGGGAGGTATCAGTTCAGGAAAATAGTGTAGAATTTTTCCATTTTAGTCGAGGCTTGAAGGAAAGTAAAATATTATTGCGGGAACAATTAGAGTCTTTTGAATTTGGGCAAATATCTAAAATGGCTCTTGCTTTCTCTAATATTTTCAAAAATCCCTTAAAATTTGTAACTAAAAATCAGGAATTTAATATATTAACTCCTCATCAGCTGTTAAATGTTATTATGGAATACGGTAAGAAAGGTATAACCGTCCAACGCTTTAAAGGTCTTGGTGAAATGAATTCCGAACAATTATGGGAAACTACCCTTGACCCTACTACCAGGACTTTATTACAGGTAAGAGTAACGGAAATTGACAGTGCCGAAGAAATTTTTTCAACGTTAATGGGAGATATAGTTGAACCGAGACGTCAATTTGTCCAAGCGAATGCTTTAAACGTAGTAAATTTAGATGTTTAGGACATGAAAGATAAAATATCGAATTTTGTGGCGTTGGATTTCGGCAGTAGTAAAATTGCCTGTATTGCCGCTTATATCGGTAAAAAAGGCGAAACTAAGATAGTTAGCCAAAATTTACATCATTCTAGAGGCATTAAGTCAGGTATTATATTAGATTTAAAAAGTGCAGAGAGCAGCCTTATCGGAGCAATTTACGCTTTGGAAAAAGACTGCGGTAAAAATATCAAAAAAGTAATTGTCTCTTTATCGGGAGCCGCTACTAAATCATATTATGTGAATTATAAAATAAAACTTGCAAATACAATTGTTTCAGACCAAGACGTTAAAAAATTACTACAAAAAGCATTATTAGAATTTAAAATTAAAGATCAAGAAATTATCCATTATTTCCCTATAGAATTCACCCTTGATAATAATGCGGTTGAAAACCCTATCGGCATGTACGGTAAAGAATTAGCTTGCGAGCTGCATGTTATAGCCGCAAATAACAATATGCTTTCAAATATCGTTAATTGTTTTGCTAAATGTCACGTTGAAGTTACTAACATCATACTCGCAATTTATGCCTCAGGAATTGCTTGTCTTTCGGAAGATGAGAAAAAACTCGGCTCTCTTATTATAGATATGGGAGATAAAACCACTTCCTTCGGTATTTTTTTTGCCGGCAAATTAATATACACGGCTCACGTGGATCTAGGGAGTTTTCATATTAGTTCCGACATCGCCAAAGTTTTTGGGGTAGATATTATTACGGCAGAAAAATTAAAAATTCTCTACGGTAATGCAATATTATCTTCATTTGACAAAGATTCTATTATCAATTTAGAGGATTTACAAATTGATAATCCTTATAATCTTAATACGGCAATCACTATTTACAAGCTTACCGAAGTAATCGGTCCTAGGGTAGAAGAAATATTAACCATGGTAAAAACAGAATATGATAAAGCAACAAAAGGTCAAATGGTTGTTTCTCGGACTATTATCACCGGCGGCGGGTCAATGCTTAGAGGAGTAAAGGAACTTGCTAATAGAATTTTTGAGAGACAAGCTAGAATCGGCAAACCGGATATTATCGACGGCTTTGCCGAAGATTATAATCCGGCTATTTATTCTACAATTATCGGTATGCTAAAAATTCATGCCTTAAAACAACAAAAAGAATCTTTTTATATTGAATTAAACGAAAATACTAATCTACTTAAAAAACTTTTCCTGTGGTTGAAGGAGAATATTTAGTACCGGTATTTAGGCTCTGTACCTACGGCTTTGTTGCAAGGATACCCCAAACGTCATTGCGAGCGACTGAAAGGAGCGTGGCAATCCAGAAAAAAATAGCACAAAAATGCTATGAAAATTATTATTTTCTAGATTGCCACGCCGCTTGCAGCGGCTCGCAATGACGTTGCAGGTATCCACGCAACAATGCCTCCTCGCAATGACGTTTGGGGTATCCACGCAACAACGCCGGCTTGATCACGGCATCCAAAAAAAACCTTAATAAAAAGACTGGATTCCGTGGTCGAAGCCCACTGCTGTACGAACGTTGCAAAAAGGCTGTGTCATGCCGTGACTTGATCACGGCATCCAGAAAAATAAAGCCACATTAGGCTTATTTTAGAGTCTTTTTATGACACTATAGACTGGATTCCGTGGTCGTAGCCACGGAATGACAGAATTTTTACCTCTTTATTTAAACGTTCGTACACTAGTGGGTCGAAGCCACGGAATGACAGAATTACCTAAGAATATTACTTACCGTCCATTTCGGCAAATACTTCTTCCCAAGAGCCGGTAGTAGCAGCTTTGGTATATTCCGTCGGTCTGTTTTCAAAAAAGTTAGTATGTTCAACGCCGTTTAACATTTCATCAAGCCACGGCAAAGGATTATGATCAACTAAATAAATTTCTTTAAGACCCAGCTGCATTAACCTACGATCGGCAATGTAACGAATATATTGCCTTACTTCTCTAGCGGTTAGTCCTTCAATCCCGCCTACCTCAAAAGCCAGCTCAATAAAAGCATCTTCAAAATGCACGATGGTAGCACAAGCCTCGTAAAGGCGGCTACGAAGCTCTTCAGTCCAGACTTCCGGATTTTCTCTAACAAAGGTTTTAAACAGCATAATAATCGAATTAGTATGTAACGTTTCATCTCTTACCGACCAGGCAATAATTTGCCCCATACCTTTCATTTTGTTAAAACGCGGGAAATTTAGCATAATTGCAAATGATGCGAATAATTGCAGCCCTTCGGTAAAAGCTCCAAAGACGGCTAAAGTAGCGGCAATATCTTCTTTGGTTTCGACGCCGAAACGCTGCATATAATCATATTTATCTTTCATTTCTTTATATTTAAGGAAAGCGGAATATTCGACTTCCGGCATACCTACAGTATCAAGCAAGTGAGAATAAGCCGCTATATGAACCGTTTCCATATTAGAAAAGGCCGATAACATCATTAGCACTTCCGTTGGCTGAAATACTCTTGAATAATGTTTCATATAACAATTATTTACTTCAATATCGGCTTGCGTAAAAAAGCGAAATATTTGTGTTAATAAATGTTTCTCACCGGGTGTGAGATTATATTTCCAATCCTTAACGTCATCGGCAAGCGGGACTTCTTCAGGCAACCAATGAATTTTTTGCTGAGTATGCCAAGCTTCATATGCCCACGGGTAGGAAAACGGTTTATAAATCGGGCTTGCATCAAGTAATGACATATATTTCCTTTTATTTATTCTTTTAATTTCTCGGTGTCATGCCGTGGCTTGACAAGCGTTGTTGCGTGGATCAAATTTTTGCAAAGCGTACGGTGTCATGCCGTGACTTGATCACGGCATCCAGAAAAATAAAGCCATATTAGACTTATTTTAGAGCCTTTTTATGACGTTATAAAACTGGATACCGTGGTCAAGCCACGGCATGACACCGAACGCTTTGCAAAAATTCGAGCCACGCAACATTGACATTGATAAAATCTATAATTTACTGACAAGCTAAACATTCGTCATATTTATTTGCCGATTCTTCTTCAATTTTCTTATTATCTTTCTCGATATCTTTAAAATCAACTTTAACTACGCTATGGGAAACTTTATCTGCTCGTTGAATTGAAGTCGAGCGGCAATAATACAAACTTTTTACACCTTTTTTCCAAGCTTTAAAATGGATATTATTTAAATAATTTTTACTGACGTTACCGGGCAGAAAAATATTTAAGGACTGAGCTTGTGAGATGTGCGGCGTTCTGTCGGCAGCTAGCTCTATCAGCCAATTTTGATCTATTTCATAAGCAGTTTTAAACACTTCTTTTTCTTCGTTCGATAAGAATGTTAAATGCAGCACTGATCCTTCATGCGTGGCAATCGACGACCAAACTTGCTCATTATTAAAACCTTTCTCCATTAAAAGCTTTTCTAAATGTTTATTACGTACGTTAAAAGAACCGGTTAAAGTTTTCTGAATAAAACTATTAGCGGCAAAAGGCTCAATCCCGGGTGAAGCATTGCCGGCAATAACCGAAATTGAAGCAGTCGGTGCAATTGCCATTTTATTACTAAAACGTTCCTTACTTCCCGCTTCTTCCGCATCAGGGCAAGCTCCCCTCTCCTTTCCCAAAGCTATTGAAGCTTTATCGGCTTCACTCCCTATATGCTCAAATATTTTTTTATTCCAAACTTTCGCCATTACCGATTCAATCGGTACGTTCTTTAATTGTAGAAACGAATGGAATCCCATTACGCCAAGACCGACGCTACGCTCACGCTGAGCTGAGTATTTGGCCCTTGCCATAGTATCAGGTGCTTTATTGATAAAATCTTCTAGAACATTATCGAGGAAAAGCATAATAGCCGGAATAAATTCTTTATCATGTTGCCACTCTTCAAAATATTCCAAATTTAATGAAGACAGACAGCAAACGGCGGTTCTGGCTTTGCCCAAATGATCGATCCCAGTCGGCAAGGTAATTTCACTACAAAGATTCGACATTTTAACTTGCAGCCCTAGTTTTTTGTGATGCTCCGGTATAGCTCTATTAACACTATCAATAAATAATAAATACGGCTCGCCAGTCTCTATTCTGGTGGTTAGTAACTTAACCCACAAATCTCTAGCTCTAACTTTACTGACGACTTTTTTAGTTGCCGGACTAATAAGCTCAAAATCTTTATCATGCTCAACGGCTTTCATAAATTCGTCGGTTATGGCTATACCATGATGAATATTGAGAGCTTTACGATTAATGTCGCCGCCTGTTGGGCGTCTTATATCAATGAACTCCTCAATTTCCGGATGGTTAATAGGTAAATATACTGCCGATGAACCACGTCTAATAGAGCCTTGCGAAATAGCAAGAGTCATAGAGTCCATCACTTTAATAAACGGTATGATCCCTGAAGAGTTACCTTTACCGCTTATCGTTTCATTAATAGAGCGAACATTACCCCAATAGCTACCGATTCCACCGCCGCGTGACGCTAACCATACATTTTCCGTCCATAATTCTACTATATAGTCTAAACTGTCATCTGTTTCATTTAAGAAGCATGAAATAGGTAACCCTCTATCCGTTCCGCCGTTACTTAAAATCGGTGTTGCCGGCATGAACCACATTTTACTCATATAGCCGTATAATCGCTGTGCATGCTCTTTATTTGCCGCATAATAACTGGCAACTCTGGCGAATAAATCCTGGAAATTTTCATTCTTTAAAAGGTAACGATCTCTTAAAACGGCTTTACCGAAAGAGGTAAGCAAATTATCGTTATTAAGATCGATATTTATTGGAAATTTAGCTTTTGCAGGTGCGTTCATTATATGTACTTGATATATTGATTAAATTTAGTAATAGAGTAAGAATTAATAAAAACCTGTCCTGGCGAGGCATTGCAAGCTTTACTGCATGGCTCGAATTTACCTCGTCATTGCGAGGAGATGCGTAGCATCGACGTGGCAATCTAGTTAAACATATTTTTATACTAAACTTGTTTAGTATTCTAATTAAATCCCTCATTACATTCGGGATAGCCTGGATTGCCACGCCGCTTGCAGCGGCTCGCAATGACGTTTGGGGTATTCACGCAACAATGCCTTATGAGAATGACCTCAAAGATTTTAATACAAAAATATACCATAGTAGACACGAGAATAGTATAATATTCAATATAAATATTTAAGATTATAGCAGATTTTTTTCTTGACACTAAGCACTCCCGCATAACCTTAAGGAAAGTATATTTTTTGACAAATACAATGTTAAAACATAGTCAGTATGTTACGGTAGCAGTAATAGTGTCAAGGTAAGAACCTGCTTGGGCAAGAGGTTGTGCAGGAAGAGTTGCGTATATTGTATGGTTGTTAGTTCCGGAACCGACAATAAGTGTGAAACTACCGGTAACCCTAATAGTACTGAGATTAAGAATTTGCGTTCTAGCTACATCCTTGTATAAATTATAATTAAGCGTTTTTACTCCGCTTTTCATTTGACGAGGTGTAAAAGTCCCGGATGAGCCGGTATTAAAACCCACACTATAATTAAGAAGTAACCCGACTAGACCTGTGCATGTTACGGACATATTAATAGTAACCGGTATAGGGGTATTGGCAAAAGGAGCAAAATTACCAAAGGCAACTGTTGGAATAGTTGCGGTACAAACTGCAAAACTATTGGAAATTAAGCCTAGATTAATGAGGATGGGAGTGTTCAACAAACTGTGTCAAACTAAAGAAATGATAATTTGAAAAAAAGTATTAAAAAAACAATATTTTAAAAATACAGATAAAAAATTATTAACACAGAAGGAGTTTGAGATGAAAAAAGATGTAACCA
>JAJIYK010000092.1 GCA_020881235.1 Rickettsia endosymbiont of Oxypoda opaca
AAAAATTCTGTCATTCCGTGGCTCCGACCACGGAATCCAGTTTTATAACGTCATAAAAAGGCTCTAAAATAAGTCTAATATGGCTTTATTTTTCTGGATGCCGTGATCAAGTCACGGCATGACACAGCCTTTTCTTTAACATTCGTACAACATAGGGCTTGACCACGGTATGACACCGCACTTGTAATAACCATAAGCCCCGACCATGGGGTAACATTAGGTTAGTTAAAAAGTTAATGTCAATCAATAAAGAAATTTTTAGAGCTTATGATATAAGAGGCAATAGCTTTACAGATATAACTGAAACAACCGCTTATAAAATTGGATTTTGTTTTGCCGAAACTACTATAAGCAATAACAATAATAAAATTTGTATCGGTCGTGACGGCAGGCTTAGCTCCCCTGCCCTTTGTGATGCATTAATTAAAGGATTAGTAGACGGAGGTGCATCCGTAATTACAATAGGCATCGTACCGACGCCGATGCTATATTTTGCCGATAAACGGCTAATGCCGGCAGCAAGCGTCATGGTTACCGGTTCTCATAACCCAAAAGATGATAACGGCTTTAAGATGCTAGCAATGGGCAAACCGTTTTTCGGTTCTCAGCTACAAGACTTACTTACAAAAATCCTTGACCTTGATCAATCAAATATATCAATAACAAATTCCCCATTTAACAATATAAACGAAATTGATGTTACCGCCGGCTATCTCGAGCGAATTTTAAATAATATATCTATTAACTCTAAACTAAAAGTTGCTTGGGACCCGGGAAATGGAGCAGCCGGAGATATTACGGAAGCTTTAAAGACAAGGTTACCGAATAATAATATAGTTATAAATAGTAAGATTGACGGAAATTTTCCAAGCCACCACCCCGACCCGACAAGGCCCTCCAACCTTAAGCAATTAATAGAGGTTGTGACTCGAGAAAATTGTGATATCGGTATAGCTTTTGACGGTGACGGTGATCGATTAGGCATTGTGAGTAGCGAGGGACAAATATTATTCGGTGATCAAATTGTTTGTTTATTTGCCGAAGATATTTTAAAGAAGTATCCTAATGCGACCATTATACTTGACGTAAAAGCAAGTCAGTCGGTAATTGACCAAATTAAGTCATACGGCGGGCAGCCTTTAATATGGCGAACAGGTCATCCTTTTATAAAAAGTAAAATGCAGGAAACAAATGCTTTACTTGCCGGAGAAATGAGCGGTCATATATTTTTTGCCGATAAATATTACGGTTATGACGATGCGATTTATGCAGCTTTACGTTTTCTTGATTTATTATCTCGTTCAGATAAATCATTAGACGAACTTATACAAAGCCTACCGAAATCATATAGTACGCCGGAAATGAAAATTTTTGTTGTAAGTACAATGAAATTTAAAATAATTAGTGAGATAAAAGAACAATTATTAAAAGAAGGAATAGAATTTAACGATATTGACGGGCTGCGTGTCAATACCGAAACAGGTTGGTGGTTGCTGCGAAGCTCCAATACCGAACCTGCAATTATCGCACGAGCTGAGTCCACGACTGCTAAAGGATTAGAGGACTTAAAGAATATATTAGAGAATTTGTTAAGCAGATACGGACTTACTGTAGATTATTAAGAAAGCCGGAAGGTCATTCCTAGCTAAAGGCAGCGTTGTTTGTGTGGCTCGAATTTTTGCAAAGCGTATGGTGTCATTCTAGTTCCTTGATCACGGCATCCAGTCTTTTTATTAAGGTTTTTTCTGGATACCGTGGTCAAGCCACGGTATGACCCTATACTTGTAATAACCATATTATGAGCCACGCAACAACATCAATACCATGCGAGAATGACATCAATTTTAGTTACCCATTAAAAAACTTAAATTAAAGTGAAAAAAGAAGTAATTATTATATGCGGTCCGACGGCTAGCGGTAAATCTTATTTAGCCCACCGTTTGGCTAAAACTTATAACGGCGAAATAGTAAATATCGACTCCATGCAGGTATATAAAGAAATCCCGATTATTACCGCCTCACCGTCGGAAGTTTATAAAGCCGAAATACCTTATCATTTATATAACTTTTTGCCTATCACCGAGGAATTTTCGGTAGTAAAATATTTGCAGTTAGCAGCAGAAAAAATACGAGAGATAAGTAAAAGAAATAAATTAATAATATTAGTCGGCGGCACAGGTTTATACGTTAACTCTTTGTTATTCGGCTATAATCAGATTCCTAACATATCACAAGATTTAAGGCAGCATGTTAGAGATATACTAACTAAAATAGGTGCAGCGGAGCTTTGGCAACAACTGAAAAATCTTGATTCTTTGGCGGCTGCTAAAATAAAGCCAAATGATAGCCAGCGTTTAAGCAGAGCTTATGAGGTGTTTTTGCAAACAGGCAAATCTATTTTTTTCTTTCAAGCTCTTCCCAAGGAATCAATTTTATCAGAATTTAATTTTAAGGTAATATTTCTTTCTCCTGAACGAACATTTTTATACAAAACATGCAATGAACGATTAGAAAAAATATTTAAGGAAGGAGCAATTACCGAAATAGCTGCAATTAAAGAAAATTTTCAAGACTTCACCGGCTCGGCAATAAAAGCTGTCGGTATAAGTGAAATTTTAGCTTATTTAAACGGTGACATAACTTTAGATAAAGCCTTAATTTTAGCCCAAAATAAAACCAGGCAATATGCTAAAAGACAAATTACTTGGTTTAAAAATCAAATAAAAGAAAAAACAACTCTTGAATATTCTAATAAAAAAGAGTTTAGTAAGCTTGTATTTGATATAGGTTAAGCATATAAAACTGCGTCATGTTGTGGGTTCTGTAAACTAGCGGGGCAAGCCGGCGTTGCTGCACTATGGTTATTACAAGTACGGTGTCATACCGTGGCTTGACCACGGTATCCAGAAAAAACCTTAATAAAAAGACTGGATGCCATGATCAAGGAACTAGAATGACACCGTACAACTCTTCATTTTTGAACAGTATATTTCAAATAATTTTTGACTAATATAAAAAGCTTCTCTATATTTTTGTTCAAAGAATTTAAATTTATTAATGGTGACCATGAACAAGAATTTAAAATTATTTTTTTCAATGATTCTTATTACTTATAATATAAGTGCAAGTAATACTATTTTAGCAGATGACGACTATCCGCAAAGCGAGAGAGACAAAAAATGGGAAGAAATAGGGTCGGCAGCAGGCGGTGAAGGATTAATTTTTAGACCCGGTAAAGTTAAAAACGAATCAACCAAAGCAAGCGGATGTTTGGTTAACAAATATCTTTGGCAAGCTTCAATAGAAACTTTAAGCTTTGCACCTTTAGCCTCAGTTGATTCAAATGGCGGGGTTATAATTACCGAATGGTATAGTCCTCGCGGTAAACAAAATTTTCGTTTTAAAATAAATATTTTTATTAAAGACGACGTAATCCACCCTGATGCGTTAGAGGTGAAAATATTTGAAGAAATACTTAAAAATAATAATTGGCAACAAAGTGATAGTAAATCCGACCTTGCTCTTATTCTTGAAGATAAAATTTTAAGAAAAGCCCGTACTCTTTACATTAATGCCGATAGAAAATAATAAAATTATGAAAGATATTGAAGAGAAATGGCAAAAAATTTGGCATGATGAAAAAGCTTTTGAAGTTTCGAATAATAGCGATAAACCCAAATATTACGTGCTGGAGATGCTACCTTATCCTTCGGGGAAAATTCATGTCGGGCATGTACGCAATTATTCTATCGGCGACGTAATAGCAAGATTCATGACGACCAAGGGTTTTAACGTACTTCATCCGATGGGCTGGGATGCTTTTGGGCTGCCTGCCGAAAACGCCGCTATCAAAAATAACTCGCATCCGAAAGAATGGACTTACGAAAATATCGCAACTATGCGTAAGCAGTTGAAGTTTATGGGTTTTTCTTATAATTGGTCTAGAGAGATAACTAGTTGTGATCCTGATTATTATAAACATGAACAAAAATTCTTTTTAGAATTATATGAAAAGGGTTTAGCTTACAGAAAAGAATCGCTTGTTAATTGGGACCCTATCGATAATACAGTTCTAGCCAACGAGCAGGTAGTAGACGGACGCGGCTGGCGCTCCGGTGCATTAGTCGAAAAACGTTACCTTAAGCAGTGGTTTTTAAAAACCACCGGTTATGCAGAAGAGTTATTAAACGAGCTACAAAATCTGACAGGTTGGCCTGATTCCGTTCGTTTTATGCAAGAAAAATGGATAGGTAAATCAATCGGTGCTAATTTTCATTTTCAGATTAAGGACTATCAAGATACTAGCATCGAAGTATTTTCAACTAGACCGGAAACTATTTACGGCGCAGCTTTTGTCGGAATTGCTTTTAACCATCCGATAATTGAACAGTTAATAGAAAAAACACCGGAAATAACTGATTTTATTACTAAATGTTCAAATGTCGTTAGTAGTCTCGAACTTGATAAAGCCGAAAAAGAAGGAATATTTACCGGTCTTTATGCGATTCACCCGTTTGATGCTAATATCATTATACCGGTTATTATTACCAATTTCGTTCTAATGGATTACGGCACGGGTGCAATTTTCGGCTGCCCTGCTCATGATGAGCGTGATTATGAATTAGCAACGAATATGGGGCTTCCGATCAAACAAGTAATAAATAATGATGATATTCTAATCAACTCCGATTTTCTAAACGGCTTAACTGCTTCGGATGCTAAACAAAAAGTTATCGAAGAGTTTGAAAAACTTTCCATAGGTAAGTCTGTTACTAATTATCGCCTAAAAGATTGGGGCGTATCTCGGCAAAGATTTTGGGGCTGCCCTATTCCAATGATTCACTGCGGAACTTGTGGAGTAGTTCCTGTGCCTTACAATGACTTACCTGTGAAATTACCTGATGACGTAACATTTGACGGGCACGGTAATCCGCTTGATAACCATCCTAGTTGGAAACATGTTAATTGTCCGAATTGTAGGCAACCGGCAATTCGTGAGACCGATACGTTTGATACGTTTTTTGAATCTTCTTGGTATTTTACCAGATATTGCGGACCTAACGCTGAAAAGATGACCGATAAAGCCGCTTGTGATTACTGGCTACCGGTAGATCAATATATCGGCGGTATCGAG
This sequence comes from Rickettsia endosymbiont of Oxypoda opaca, assembly GCA_020881235.1. Classification (GTDB taxonomy): domain Bacteria; phylum Pseudomonadota; class Alphaproteobacteria; order Rickettsiales; family Rickettsiaceae; genus Rickettsia. The sequence continues at coordinate 5,135 of JAJIYK010000092.1, forward strand.
CATGCCGTTATGCATTTACTATATGCAAGGTTTTTTACCAAAGTAATGAATGAACAAAATTATTTAAGCATTCGAGAACCCTTTACCGGCTTATTTACTCAAGGGATGGTCTTACATGCGACTTATCAAGATGCTAATAATAATTGGTTATACCCCGATGAAGTTATAAAACAAGGCGATTTTTTTGTTCATAAAGATACCAAGGAGCAAGTAAAGCAGGGTCGCATCGAAAAAATGAGCAAATCTAAAAAGAATCTTATTGACCTTGAGACTATGCTAGCTAATTACGGAGCTGATGCAATTAGGCTATTCGTGTTATCCGACAGCCCGCCGGAAAAGGATTTAGAATGGTCGGCAAGCGGCATTGAAGGCTGTGCACGCTTTATTGTTAAACTTGAAAGTACGGGAATATTAGCGTCAGTAATAAAAATTGTCCCTAATATCACCTATAACAAGGAACTCGATAGGTTAATTCACTCTACAATAAAACATGTCGGCGAGGATATAAAACATTTTCGCTTAAATAAAGCTATCGCTAGAATGCGTGAACTATTTAACGGCTTAGAGGAAGAACTAAAAAAAGGGGAATTTGCAGATACAAGAACCTTTGAAAAAGGTTTTACTATTTTAATTCAGTTATTAAATCCGTTTATCCCTCATATTACAGAAGAAATTTGGCAGAAACTAGGAAATCAAAATTATCTATATAAAACAGCATTTCCGGATTTTGATGAGTCTTTGCTTACGCCGGAGGCTTATATTCTAGCAATTCAAGTTAACGGCAAACTTCGTGATACTTATGAATTTACTATTTTTGCCGATGAGGAAGAAATAAAAAAAACTGTTACCTCTTTACCGAAAATCCAAAAATTTTTAGAAGGCAAAGAACCAAAGAAAATTATTTATGTACCGAAAAAGATTGTGAATGTTATTTGTTAGAAATGTATACTCAAGTCAAAAATCTAAATCTGCATAACAAAGAGGGGGGGAGAAGCCGGGGATTCTATCTTGTAATAGCAACCTAAAAGACGGGCGTGACTTTATTAACGAATACCAGTATTTAATATGAGGCCATTTTTCCCAATAAATTTCGCCAAAATAATCAAGAACCGATAAATGACAAGCACCGGCAATATCGGCGGCACTAAGAGAATCCGAAGCGATAAAGCTTCTTTGCTCAAATAGATTTGTCATATATTCTAAATGACGGTTTAAATTATTTTTAGCAGCACGCAAAAATTCCGTTCTTGGGCTACCCATATTTGAAATCGACCTTATTACTTTTTCATCGATAATAATTTTTGTTACTTCACGATAGAATTTATCGTTAAACCAAGAAAATAATCGACGTGTTTCGCAACGTATATTTACGTCTTCATCTAAAAAATTAAAATTTGGATATTTTTCATGGAGATATTCAATAAAAGGATAAATCCCGATTATAAATAATCCATAAGATTCTTCTAAAACCGGTAAAGTGCTTGCAGGATTTATTTTTAAAAATTCTTTATTAAATTGCCAATAATCTTCTTTAATCGTTGTAAACTGAATATCCAGTTCTTTTAAAAATACTCTTGCTTGTCTTGATAAAGGACAGATAGGATAGTGATATAATTTTTTCATTATTTTATGACTATTCAGTCTTAGTCGGCATCTTCGTAAAACGTGCAGTGTCATACCGTGGCTTGACCACGGTATCCAGTCTTTTCTTTTTGTTAAGGTTTTTTCTGGATACCGTGGTCAAGCCACGGTATGACACTGTACATATGGTCTATAAGCCGGATTCTGTATGGACTATAGAGCGGTTAAGCTATTTCATCCATTGCAGTTATTTATCTGGGATAAATGTTACCATTTACCTCAAGCAATCCACCCGCGTTACAACCGGTTAGAGATGCCCGGGAACGTGAAGTTCTGTAACGCCTATTTGATCTTGCTCCTGGCGGGGTTTTCCATGCGTAGTTTGTTACCAATCTACCGGTGCGCTCTTACCGCACCTTTTCACCCTTACCGAAAAAATCGGCGGTTTATTTTCTGTGGCACTATCCCTTAGGTGTTCTACCTAGCTGGGCATTACCCAGCACCATATCTCTATAGAGTCCGGACTTTCCTCGTGAAATTCAGAAGAATTTAAACACGCAACTGCACGACCGTATTAATTATGCTAAATTTTCCTCTTTTAGTCAATAATAAAAAATTTATTATTGCGGCTATTTCGCTCATACTATATTATAAAACAGTTATAATTATTTTTACTATATGAATAAATTAATTTACTATTTCGGGGCTAGCGGTAGCGACGGCAACGCTAGCATGAAAAATATACTCGGTAATAAAGGTGCAGGGCTTGCCGAGATGTCTAATTTAAACCTGCCTATCCCCGACGGATTTACTATTACTACCGAACTTTGTAATTATTTTTATAACTATAATCATAGTTTTCCTAAAAATTTCAGCAGTGATTTAAAAAAGGCTATTAAAAAGCTTGAGATAACTACCGGTAAAATTTTCGGCGATAGTAAAAATCCTTTATTATTATCGGTACGCTCAGGCTCAACAATTTCCATGCCCGGTATGATGGATACCGTTCTTAATCTTGGTATGAACGATGAAGTTTGCACTGCACTTGCTGTTTCTAGCAATGATAAACGTTTTGCTCTTGATAGTTATAAACGGTTTTTGGAAATGTACGGCTCGACCGTGTTATCTATACAAGCTGATTTATTTGATCAAATATACGAAGCTCATAAGATTCAAGCCAATATTTATAGAGATAATGACGTAACGATAGAAATTTTAGAAAAGATAATCGAAGATTTTAAAAAGATAATTATAAAGCATAAAAATCAATTAGTTAGCGACCCTTACCAACAATTAGAATCGGCAATTAAAGCGGTCTTGCAATCATGGATGAGCAATAGAGCGGTAATATATAGAAGAATTCATAATATAGCTGAGTCATTCGGTACTGCTATTAATATTCAATCTATGGTTTTCGGTAATTTAGGTAATAATTCGGCAACGGGCGTAGCGTTTACTCGCTCCCCTTCTACCGGTGAAAAAGGAATCTTCGGAGAATTTTTAATAAATGCCCAAGGCGAAGATATCGTATCCGGCACACGTACCCCCTTCCCTATCGTTTCAGAGGGTATAGATTCAACTCCTTCGATGCAGATAGTAATGCCGAAAATATTTGCCGAATTAGAAGAAATTTGTAAAAAACTAGAATTACATTATCTTGATATGCAAGATATAGAATTTACTATAGAAAATAATAAATTATATATTTTACAAACTCGTAGTGCCAAAAGAACGGCACTTGCCAGCATTAAAATTGCCGTGCAGATGGTTCAAGAAAAATTAATTTCTAAAGATCGAGCTATAATGCATATTGATCCTGAATCACTAAACCAGCTGCTGCATACAAGAATTGATTATAGTCAAAGTCTTACTGCTATAACCGAGGGCTTGCCGGCTTCCCCCGGTGCTGCAACGGGTATTGTAGTTTTTTCTCCTTATGACGCCGAAAAAATGTCTCATCACCATAAAGTAATTTTAGTTCGTCATGATACTAGCCCCGAAGATATCAACGGCATGCATGTCTCAAGCGGAATTTTAACCGTTAGAGGCGGCATGACCTCACACGCAGCGGTGGTTGCAAGAGGTATGGGAAAGCCTTGTGTTTGCGGTACGAATAATTTAATAATAGACGAGAAAAATCAATTATTAAAAGCAGGCGATATAACTATTAAACAAGGTGAAACGATAACAATAGACGGTGGAACCGGCAAAGTTTTTTTAGGGGCAGTGCCGTTAATCCAGCCGGTTTTTACCGAAGAATCGGAATTAATTTTAACTTGGGCTGATGAGATAAGTCATTTAAAAGTTCGAGCTAATGCCGAAACTGTCACGGATGCGGCAGTATCTCTAAAATTCGGTGCTAAAGGAATAGGGTTATGCCGCACCGAACATATGTTTTTTGATAAAAATAAGATCCCATTAGTTAGGGAAATGATCATTGCCCCTGACATAGAAAGAAGGAAACGGGCAATAGATGAGCTATTACCTTTGCAGATTGAGGATTTTAAGGCATTATTTCGTATCATGCAAGGTAAGCCGATAAATATTAGGTTACTCGATCCGCCTTTACACGAATTTTTACCGACAACCGAATTTGACAAACAAAATTTAGCGGATAATTTAAATTTACCTCTATCTTTAATTCATCAACGTTTGCATGCGATGCATGAAACAAACCCTATGCTTGGGCATCGTGGATGCCGTTTAGGTATCTCATCGCCGGAGATTTATCAAATGCAAATAGAAGCAATTTTTACGGCGATATATGAATTACACCGCACCGAAAATATAGATTGCATTTTAGAATTAATGATTCCCTTAATCAGCAATGTTAATGAGATAAAAAAATTAAAATCTTATATCTACGAAGTAGTGAATGACCTAGAAAACCGCTATAAATACAAATTTTCTTTCACAATCGGTACAATGATTGAACTACCGAGAGCTGCTTTAAATAGCAAAGAAATAGCCAAAGAAGTCGATTATTTTAGTTTTGGTACTAACGATTTAACTCAAACTACTTATGGTATTTCTAGAGATGATGTAGCTTCATTTTTTCCTTATTATTTAGAAGAGAAGATTTTTGATTTTGATCCTTTTACTACCTTAGATGAAGAAGGCGTCGGGGAGCTAATAGAGATTGCTATAAAACGTGGAAAAGCTAGTAACGCTAATTTAAAACTCGGAGCTTGCGGTGAGCATGCAGGCAACCCAACATCTATAGATTTTTTCCATCGAATGAAATTAGATTATATTTCCTGCTCCCCTTATCGTATCCCCATCGCACGAATAGCCGCCGCACAAGCAAAAATTAAATACAATTAATTTCAATCAAGATAAAAGTTAATTTAAATTAACTTTTATCTTGTTTCCTTTAAAAATAGTATTATATTACCATCTAATTTTTCTAATGAGGTTTATAAATTAGAAAAATATATTTAGATAAGTTAAAAAGGAAAAACAACCATGTTCATTACAAATAAAGAAAAATACATAAATAAACCTATATCCCTTAGCTTAAAAGAAGAAAATACTTATTCCTACCCTTCAGCTCCTCCTTACAATCTTTTTTATTCACCTAATCCTACTAATTATACAATACTTTCCAATATTTTAGCAGTATTATACGACAGTTCTGATCAGTACCATATATTACCTCCTATATTAGAACGGTGTTTAGGAGATATCACGTTTGATTGGGGTCAAAAAAACCTAGAAGGATCATCTATTATTAAACGACTAGTAAAAACTGATTGTTCAGTATCGTTACTAAAAAAAGTTTTAGACGAAGTTGATAGTAAAAGTGATTTATGTGAAGCACTAATAAATACAGATAATTCTACCACAATTAAGTTATTAGCTGCAAAAATATTAGATTCTAATGAAATAAATCCTTATGAACGTTATGCCTACGAACAACTAAAACATGGCAAATTAGATTCTAGTATTTATAAAAATATGCTCACTCTTACTACTGAACAATATCTTGATCATGTTTTAAATTTGAAAAGTAGTTCTCATTTAAAAGCTAAAGACATATATCAATTACAAAAAGATATATTAAAAATATGTTCTAAAGATAACGTGGGTAATAAAACTATTCTTGATAAATTAGTAAGAAATGGGGATTCAAAATTACTAGAAAAATTTTTAGAAATTCAAAAAGATATAGGAAAAACATCTTTAGAAGATAGCGTTAAGAATACAGATAATTATCATTTAGTTAAGCCGTTAATTTCAAAAATATTCAAAGAGCATCACTCTGAAATAACCACTTTAGAGGAGAAGGCACTCACCGCTTATTATAACTTCACAAAGGCAAAAGATCAGAATAATATAAATATGATGGTTCATTCTACACGTAAAATGACTGATAACCTTAGCAAGTTTTACATGAGTAGTAAAAAACATAATGAAGCTCAGTTAATAAATCCGTTTATTAATAAAATGAAAGAGGAATTAAAATCATCAATCGCCGGAGATGATATACCGTTAAGTAAAAAAACTTCAAAGAATTTAATAAAAATATTAGACGTTAATAATGATTCGGCAGTGATTAATAAGTTGATAAGTAAAAATCAGCATAGCGAAAAACATCTGATTAAGAAACTTTCTGTGGATTCTGAGAGTTATGAAACTGCTCTTGCTAAATTTACTTCTATTAAGGAAGTAGGTAAGGTAGACTCAAGTAATAGTGATGCTAACTATTATTCTTATTGTCAAAATATATTTGAAAATACCTGGGACAGTATACAAACTATAGGAGAAAATGTAGCATGGTATAGCAAATTCTTATCTTTTTAGTGACTATACTTTAACCTTAGCGACCTTGTTGCCTGGCTCGAATTTTTGATGTCATTCTAGCTAAAAGCAGGAATCCAGAAAAAACACTTAAAATAAGCAAAATTATATAAAAATTTACTATATAATTCGCTTAAATATTCTCTGGATTCCCGTTTTCACGGGAATGACATAGAAAATTCGAGCCAGGCAACAAAGAGGTACAACCACTTAAAATTACCAACGGCAACAAAAGTATAAAGTGCATAATATTAAACATTAGAGCTCTTTTTCTTTAAATTTGTAATAAGTCTGATTTTTTATACCTCTACAAATTAAAATTCCTTGTTCTATTCCAAAAGATAAATCTCTACTAGCTGTTGCAGTAGACATGTCTTTATGTATAAGAATATAATCTTTTCTAGAAAACCATTTATTTGATAAATTAATTTTAGCAATCTCAATTCGTGATGAAGCGGTATTAGCGTTAGGTGTGGCATCATTAGTATATAGCTTTAATGCTTCTAATATTTGAGTCATCATAAATTCAATAAATAATGTAGATTCCCCAAGCTTATCACATTTATTTAGAGTATTATAATATTCACTTTGGTTATTTCTTACTAAGCTCTCAACAGAAATATATTCAAAGATGGCATTAGTTTTAATTAACAATAATTGCTGCCATAATCTTCCCATTCTACCGTTACCGTCTGAAAAAGGATGAATGAATTCTAACTCATAATGAAATACACAGGCTTTAATTACTTCAGGAATATCGCTATTGTGGTTTATAAAATAGAATAAATCCTCCATTAATGAATCTACTCGATTTGCAGGAGGAGCAAGATGAGCCACAGCGTCATTCAAAAAGCTTGATACAAGCGAATTTTTCGGCATTCGCCTGTGCTCACGTACTCTAGTACGCTGCGCAGGCTCTTCCTTAAATTCATCTTGTCTGAAGCTTTTTGAATCTAGCTGTATTTCCTTACCTTTAAATATAGCTGCACCGCTGTTTCGCCAACGCCCATTATCAGTTATTAAACCTTGCATCAGTAATTTATGAGTTTCTAACAGTGATTCTATTGATAATGGATTTAATATATTTAAATTATTATATAATTTGATAGCATTATTAACTTCAATAATATCTTTTTCAGGAGCTAACACTCTCTTGCCGTTTATCAAATCGGTTATTTGTTTTATGCTTAAGGTATTCCCTTCAATTGCAAGAGAAGAGTGTATAGTTTTAATACGATTATTTTTTCTAAGCTTTACAGGAGGGCAATAAAGCTTAGCACCTAATAAAACACCTAATTCGTGAGAAATATTTTGCAATAATTCTAGGATATTATTAGTTATTTGAAAAGGAGGTTTATTATTCATAATAAAATGATAGTATCATATGATACTATCACTGTCTAGAAAAAATTACTTAAAGTTTAATTTTGGCATCAGGAAGGCGAATATAAAGAGGTTCTATTGAATCATTTATATCTTGCCCTGCATTGAGCTTGGCAGCTACATACTTACAAATAATAGATGCCTTAACTCTAGCAAAGCGTGGTAGGATTACTAAATTCGGTAAATGCTTGATTTGTGGATAAATAAACTCTACGCCGCTACCGGCACAAACTATATTACCTTTTTCTTGGGCTAACAGATTAATAGCAAAATCATAATCTATTAGCGTAGGCTTACTTGCCTCGCCCATTTTGTTAAAAATTTGGCTATATAATTGCCCCCTATAAGCATTTAAAAATATGTATATCTTATCATAGTCTTTAACCTGCTCTATTGCTCTAAAATAGGCAAATTCAAAATTACTTACCGCTAACCCTTTGATTTTTGTAGCAAATAAAATAGCTTTAGCAACAGCTAAGCCTATTCTGATACCGGTAAAACTCCCTGGTCCGTTAGTTACGGCTAAATAATCAATATCCTCATATTTGCATTTTCCGCTTTCAAGCACCTTCTCTATCATCGGTAATATAGCTTCTGCTTGCTTAGAAGGCGAAAGCTCTTCTTGATAGGCTAAAATATTTTCATTTTCCGAAAGTGCCACAGATGCACTATTATTGGCTGTATCAAATGCTAAAATTTTCATATAGAGCCTAGTACATAATCAATAAAAGCCTGCCTTGCGTAAGGTTGCTGATTATTATAAAAAAAATATCTATTAAAAAAATAAGTAGTTAAAGTTAAAGCTTGTTTTTTTTCCGCTAAAGTAATTTCTTTAGTAATATTCCTTGCGTCTAAAGTTAAAAATTCCGGTAAAATCAACAGCTTATCCTTATAAGGTGAGCCTATTTCTTCAGATAACGCTCGCCCTGATTTGGGAGAAACATAACTTAAATTGTTTGCTACCTTGGTAACAGCACACTTATCAAGCACTAGCTCATAACCCGCTTCGGCTAGCATTGCAAGCTCAAAGTTAATATAATTTCGGAAACAAAAATTTTCTGTTAATTCTCCTAAATACTTTACCAGAAAAGTAAAAAAATTAGGATGACTTTCTCGTTCCTGAAAAGCAAGCTTAATTAACGAGATAATGGAATTGAAAGCATAAAGCTTAGCTTTATTACTTAATAATAAACCGCTATAAGCTTTAATAAGCTCACCCCTTGCTAGCCCTATATGCTCATGTAATCTTGCCTGCCAAAAAAAATCTATAATATTTCCTTCTTGATATATCGCTTTAGTTTTTTTGGCTGATTCCTTAGTGAATCCTGAATATAGCCCATGATTTTCAGTAAAAACCGTAAGAATAAAAGAATTTTCCTTTAAAGGTTTTTTAGCAATTATTATTCCTATGTCTTTGAAATTCATATATTTTTATTGCTTCAGCTGAATTACCGGTATATGTTATATCTTTATAGTTAAGCTTAATTGCCGTAAATAATGCCGGATGGTTATCTTCTACATTTACAATGATTTTTATAATTTTCTCCGGAAATTCTTTAGTTAATTGCTTAAACATATAATCAATAACTAACATCCCGTAATATTGCATACTACCCGGCTTATTTGTTAATATAACCGGAACATTACAGGACAATAAAAAATTCCTAGCATCCTCCAAATTTTCTATTTCATAAACTACCGGCTGTGGTGTATTCATAATAACCTCTACGTTATTCTCGTACAGCATTGTTGCATAAGTAGTATTTTTGCAAAGCGTACGGTGTCATGCCGTGGCTTGACCACGGTATCCAGTCTTTTTATTAAGGTTTTTCTGGATACCGTGGTCAAGCCACGGTATTGTAAAGGTTACGTAATTCGTTGACAATTTTGTAAGAAAGCAAGAGGAGTTTTAGCTGCCAAAGATTGATGAGTTCTGATT
>JAJIYK010000093.1 GCA_020881235.1 Rickettsia endosymbiont of Oxypoda opaca
CTTATTTTGGCTAATCAAATAATCTGTATAAATATCAAGTAATTTTTCTTTCAATTCTTATTTCCGTGATTATTGTTTATCTCCTCATTTCTTATATTAATTTTACACTTCTTGCAACCTTCACTGCGTAACATGAGTTATCTAATATTGTCATAGATTGTGCTAAGGGACTATTAGATTATGCTCATAATCTGGTTAATTTGCTGCATAAAGATGCTAAATTAGTTCCCATAGATCTACAAGCTTTTGATCTAGAGCAATTAGTAAATGATACTGTTAATAAAATTATACCAGAAGCTAAGGATAAAGGTTTAGATCTTTTTTGTAATTTTCAGTACGATATAGCCAAGATTATTATTGGCGATAGTTACTGGATAAAGGCAATATTAGAACAATTAGTAGCTAATGCAGTTAAATTTACTGAAGAAGGCAAAGTTATTGTGACAATCAATCTATTTCCTACTACTATAGAAGAAGATAATAAGGAGATGGTGCTACAACTTATCATCCATGATACAGGTATTGGCATGTCTGAAGAAATACAGCAATATATTAGAGGTAAGAATATTGAATTTGATTCTGCAACTGGGTATAAAGGATTAAAATTAGGACTTACCTTTGTTAAAAGACTTATCCATGAAATGCGTGGAGATATTAACGTCGAAAGCGAAGAAGGTAAGAGTACAACTGTTACATGTAATATACCAGTAAAATTACCTATATCTATTTATTAACAATCAATAAACAGTAAAGTCTTGTAAAGTAAAATTTACAAGACTTTACTTCAATATCTATAAAAGTAATCTACTATAGTAAAAATATTATTGACAGTTCAGTTAACTAAACTAAACTGAATAGATGAGTACAGCATGACAAAATATGGTTAAAAATCAAATTAATTGTAAGTATGAGGAGTCTTTAAATTGTTGTTATAGTAAAAGATTATTAAAAAAACTTTTACTACTAAATAAATATGCAACAAATAAGATAAATCTTAATCAAGTTACTAAGGCTATTTACTATGCCAAAAAATATCATGGTGGGCAAAAACGCAAAACTGGAGAATTATTTTACACTCATACTTTAGAAGTGGCATATATGATTTCTGATTACTCATTTAAAACTGATCTTATTGTTACTGCCATATTACATGATGCGATTGAGGATACAGAGTTGACTCAAGAAATGATAGCAGAAGCATTTAGTGATAAGATAGCAAGTTATGTTGAAGATTTAACTAGAATTAAAAAAGATCATAAGATTAGTGCTGTAGAAATGGTTAAGATGTTATATATACAAAAGAAGGATGATTTATTACTAATTAAGCTGTTTGATAGATTACATAATATACAAACGGTTAGAGCGAAGTCTCTTGACAAGATCTGGCAAACAACATCTGAAACTCTGCAAATATTTTTAGCATTAGCTGCTTACTTAAAAATACCTGAGATTGCGGGGCAATTAGAAAAACACTGCCTAAATGTAATCTTCAATTATGAAATCTTACCAAGCAGGATGTTAGCAAATAATTAAAACAGTGAAGATTATCAGATAATTCTGTAAATAAACTTATTACACAAGAACTATTAAAATGTTAATAATATACACCTCTAATAATAGATAAATTAAAATTGTATTCAAGGTGGAAACCTCTTTTCACCTTGGATACTCATTATTTAAAACTTCTTTGAAAAGGAGTATACTTTTACATATAAAAATAATATAGTTAGTAACTTATTGTTAATCAAAGATTTTTGTTATATAATTATAGGGTAGTTACAGTAAATAGTATCATAGGATAAGTTAAGAGAGTATAAAATTTATGGCTTTATCAAGATTTCTTGATCCAAAAAATGATGTGGCGTTTAAAAAGATTTTTGGTTCTGAAAAAAATAAGGATATCTTAATACATTTCTTAAATGATATGTTATTGTTTAAAGGTAATAATCAAATAACAGAGATAGAATTTTTAAATACCATTCAAGATCCTGATATAGCATCTAAGAAACAATCAATAGTGGATGTTTTATGTAAGAGCGGGGTGCAGTATATTATAGAAATGCAGGTAGATCCTTCTATTGGTTTTGAGAAAAGAGCCCAATATTATGCAGCAAAGGCATATTGTCGACAGACTAATAGGGGGAGAGAAGAAGATGGGAAATATTCTAATCTCAAAGAAATCATCTTTATAGCAATAGCAGGATGCATATTATTTCCACAGAAGAGAGAATATATATCACGTCATGTAATATTAGATAAGAATAGTTATGAGCATGATTTAAAGGATTTTTCTTTTACCTTTATAGAATTACCAAAATTTAAGAAAGATAAGGTAGAAGAACTAAATAATATAACAGAGAAATGGTGTTATTTTTTCAAGCATGCAAAAGAGACGACAGAAGAAGAGTTACAAAAGATAATAGGTACAGACCTAGTTATAAGAAGAGCATATGAAGCACTTGATCAATTTAATTGGAGTGAAGAGGAGTTAATAAGCTATGAACAAGAGCTAAAGCGTATCTGGGATAATAGGGCTGTAGAAGAATATAAACTGCAGCATGCTAAAGAAGAAGGAATCCAGATCGGAAAAGCTGAAGGAAAAGCTGAGGGAGAATATAGCAAAACCGTTGAAATAGCAAAAAAAATGTTATCTGAGGATTGTAATATTTCTTTAATTGCTGCCATCACCGGTCTTGATGAACCCTTTATCCTTTCTCTTAAAAAGTAACAGTAGGATTTCAATTTTTGCTTGAATTTTTGACTATCAGTTACCAAGCTTTTCCCTTATCCAATCAAGCCAACATCCGGCTGACAGTTAGTAGTTACATTAGCATAATTTTCTATCTCGGCAATATTATACACTATATCTGTGTTTTCTATCTTTGATTGATTATTGAATTGATTATTTTGCCTATTGTCAATTAATGGCTCATTTGCTAACAACATATCTTGTTGTTTTTTTAGCATTACTGTGATTTTATCTTGCAAGTGGTTTTTTAGTTCAGTAGCCTTAGTAGCTAGCTGAGTTTTTTCTAAAGATTTAGATAATATTTCCACTATATTACTATGATTACCATTGACTATTTCGCTGATTAATTGCGTTTGTAGAGTTATAGGGTCAAATTCTAATTCTGCCATTAAGATATCTTTTTCTTGGGCATATTCCTCTAATATTTCCTCAAATCCTGCTATAATATTAAGGACATGAGCTTGTACTTCTAATAAATTAAGCGGTTCTTCTTTTGTAATATAAGGTTTTACTTTTATAATTTTTCTTATTATTAAATCAGCTAATGTTAAACTATCATTAAGATTAAATTGTGAATAATCTACTACATTAATTGATGCTGAATTCTTAGTGGTACTATTTGTACTACTATCAGCTGTCTGTTCTGCATCTATAGATGCAGTCTTAATATTTTTTGCAGTAAACCAGTTTATTTTATTAATTGGATTTAGCACGCTTAATAATATCCCAGTGCTTTTACTTTTTAGCCAATTAATCATATTATTTATTGGTGATGACATACTACTAGCGGCATTACTTATTACATGATCACTGATATTTTCTGTTTCGTTTCCCTCAGCAATCTCACGACGATAACGATCATATATTACACTGTTTTCTGTGCTAGAATTAGATACATAATCTATAATGCTATTTTGAGCAGTCTGTAGCATGGTCCACTGCATTTTCCATTCTATCTCCTTTTCTGTAATAATAATAACATTCTTATTAGCATTCATAATCAAAGGCACTTGAACAAAAAATAGTCCTTCGCTATTATAACTGATCCTTATAGCTATATCATTTAAATATATTTCCAATCTCTTATACCAATCTTGGTTTAATGCTTCTTTTAATTTTATTGTTGCTATATAGTTTTTATCTGGTGGAAAAAGATATATTTCTCCATTTGTAAGTGGAGATACTCTTCCCCCATCTTTATAATAGAATAATTTCATTAATATATCATTACCAGACTCCACAATCTCAGATTGTAATTCTTTATATAAACTTTCTTTTATTTGTTTTGATAAAGAACGTAAATCTATAATAGTATTATCCTCAACTTTATTAATCGTAATGTTATAACCATCTCTATTTTTTACATATTCGACTGGATTCTGAACATGATTGATTGTTTTCATTATTCTATTAACAACGTTATCAGGAAAAAGTTGCTGATTTATTATATTACTATATTGTGTTGTCTTATCTAAAGAATAGTTTTGTAATTGTACGTTATATAATAATTTATCTTGATATTTAGACAATAAACTATTATTAATATGACTTTTTAATCTAGTAAATTCTTTAAAATCACAATCTTCAATAAAATTAATCTCATCTTGCACTGAAGTAAAGCCTAGGATCGCGTAAGCTTCGGTGATATCGAAGCTATTAATTGACATTACACATCTTAAAACATGTTCTATATCATAATCTATCACAGATTCTAGTTCTTTATTTAATTTATATAATTGCGAAGCGTTAGAAATGTTATTCTCTAAATACGAGGTAGAACAGTTGTTTTTATCTAACCTTTGAATTTTTATTGGATCTAAACCTAAATCAAATTCTAGTGTAGATATTCTATAATTTTCATTAATACACCAATTTTTTATTTTAATAAAATTATTAGAATTTTTATCAGTAAATATTAAATCTTGATCTATAATATGAACTTTAATTTGTTCAGGTAGCACATTTTTTAATAACATCACCCCTATACGTTGTGCATCTGATTCTATAGAAATTAAGGTGTTATTTACTAATTTCTGATTATGATTAATTTCAAGGGATTCACCAAAATCTATAACATATTCTTTTACAATTTTTTCATAATCTAAAGCTTTAGGGGATCCTTGTAATAAATTAGTACTATATTTATAATTTATACTACCATTACTATATGAATATAGTTTAAAATCTTGCCATTTAAGAGTATCAGAATAAAAATCTTGAAGTATTACAACCAAAGGATTAGGATTTTCACCCATGTCTTTTTCTAATAATAAGAGATCATTATTATTTCTGCAGAATTCTATATTTTCTAAATTACTATCCACTACAACTTGCTTAATACTGACTGGCAGTATAAATACATTTCTATTACTGCTAGCATGATAAAAAGGTACCAATCTAACATCCTCATCAAAAGGTATAAAAGAATTTTTACTTTGATCCACTAATATTAAATGTTTATACTCATTACCTAAAAAGTAATTCTCTATTATAATATTATCTCTTTCAGTAGTAGTATGATTAACTTTTTTCTCAATTAATAAACTTAAATTATCATCTTTTTGTTCTAATGAAACATCATCAATAGATTGTATACTTAAAATATCGAGTTTTTTATCTTCTGATCTATTATCAATATTTACTGTAGTTTCACCTGATGCATTACTGACTATATACACATCCTGTCCTTCTCCACCTTCAGCAAATACAGTTTGTTTATCAAGATTAATAACATCAACTCCAGAAGAACCAATAACCATCTTATAAGATACTTTATGATCATTTTCTAATGCACTACTAATAACACCGAAAACTTTATAATCTTTTTCTGTATATGAAATGTTTCTATAGTAATCTTTAGTAATGCTTAAATTATCAAGAGAGTGTACTGCATGCAGTTCAAATTTACTAACAATAGTAGAATTACTATCTAGCTTAGGAACAATATTACTACCATGCTTATCTATCAATACAAAGTTAATATTGTTGTTCCTATCAAGATAGTTTTTAACGTCAAGAGTGAATATACCATTTTGACTCAACGGTATCCTGAAGGATATAGTATTATTTATTGGAGAATAAGTTATTTGATCACAATCTTTTAACAAACTAATTTTGGGAAAAATGATAGTACCGTTTCCATATACATTAATTGTTGAACTTGAAACCTGTTTTTCATATCCCTGAGTCTTGACAAAAAAGGTATAAGTACTATAATAACCTGCAACCTTAGTATATGGATAAATATTTACTTTATTACAACCAGTGATTAAATCTTCTTTGCCATGACTATAACCTCCACCACTATCTATAAAAATATGAGGAGCAGGTATATGATATTCTCCTGAATAATGAATGTTTGTAAGATGAAATGGTTCACAAACAATATTATCTACTTTATTTTTTCTTCCAATATAGTGAAGTCTAGCATCATCATATCTAAAATAGTGTACTACAAAACTACGACCATTTAATATTACTTGCGAGAATCCTGTATTCAATGAGTAAGTGTTAGTGATCTTAAAATCTGTAACTTCATTTGTTAGTTGTTCTGTACTAAGTATATTAGTAGAATTGCTACCCAAAGAAATCGGACCTAAAAATTTATCACTTATAAAAATAAACTGATTAGTTGTATCATTTCCACCAAGTATTTTTGTATTCCCCTCAGAAAGCAAAAAAACATTGTGTAATTTATCACTTCCAATTATTGTGCCTGTATTTATATATCTTAGATCATAGATAATCCATTGATCATTGTTTTTTGATGCTTTCCTCTGATTATGAACCATAACTACCGCATTATCACAATAATGTACAGCTGTTGGAAGTGATTTTGTAACACCTTTCTCATAATCTGCATCAGTAATTTCTGGTAAACAAATCATTGTAGAATTCTGTATAGGGTGAGGTAAGACACGCGAAAGATGTTTTGTATTAGCGTTTTTCTCATGCATATGAATAATTGCAGAACTACCACTAATAGTAGGTATATTATCACAGTAAGATATTGTATGGCATGATACTGCAGTATAGTATGCATGACATACTTCTTTATTCCTGCAATTTTTAGGTTGATATTCTATCTTTCCTAATCCTGTAGCATAAGCAACCACATCATTAGGACTAGCTGCTAAAGTTTTCCAAGCATTTTGAACTATATTGTTGACTGCTTCTGTTCTAAATTTCAAATTTTTTATGTCTTGTGCCATATCTTGCAACAATATAGTACGCCAAAAGATACTCCAGTTCTCCGAATGTGTAGTATCATACTTTTCTTCATATTCTATAATATTACTAATGCCACTATATATTGCATAGCCTACCATTAATCCAAAACCAACTCCTATAGCTAATGGTCCAGCACCCGCAACAGTTAATCCAATACCAGAAAAAAAAGAAACACTAGAAAAAGTTATAGATGCTATGTTATCTCTTATGTCTTTATCACTACACGGATCATTACTGCCTTTTTTATTAGCACATTGTACTAAAGCATTGGATGACATTGCTATATCAATAATATCAAATACTCCTGCTAATGCTCCTGCTGTACCTTTTGCTATTTTTGTGCCATATTTCATTCCTCCTATTTGGATAACGAACTTTGTATTATAACCTAAAACACGTGGTACAAACTTACCAGCAGTATTTGCAGCTGTATTGACAATTTTAGGTGTAATCTTTACCATTATATGCTCAATTGGTTGTGATAGAAAAGAATAACTCAACCCAGTCACACTTAATGCACAATATCCTTCACTTCCATCTTGACAAGTAGCAATAGTACTATATATTCCTCTTATTAATTGAACTTTACCTGCAGCATTTAATAGCCCTTGCTTTAATTTAGGATTGATTTTTGGAGCATCACTCTTTGAAAAATCATGTGATAAATCTTTAATGCGCTCATTTTGAATATAACTATTATATCCTCCATCTTGAATAACATTATTCAATAAATACTTGTACTCACCAATAATATTAATATTGTTATCACCTGCTGCAATTCTTTCTTTAGCTAATTCTAATAGTTGAGAATTTTTATTATTATCTTGAATATTTTTGGTATACTCCAGAAATTTCTTACTATCAATCATAATCTGATCTAAATCTCTTGGTGCTTTTTTGTTTACATTAAAATTATCTACATCATCCCATGAATACAAACAATCATTAATACTCCTTTTTGTTCTTCCAGCACCTAAACATAGTTTTGACAGCCCAGCTACTACATTAGGATCAACAACAGTAGTAGAACTATGCACTACTATAGCAGAAGTAAATGAATCACTTGTTAATAACAAAGAATCAGCATTCCTAGCTTGAGCATTAAACACAGCTCCCATTATAACTATTTTATCACTATCTGTTATCGCCTTTAAAGCTGCTCCTTGGGAGTATCTGTTGACTTGTTCGTCAACTAAGTTTTTTACTACTTTTTTTCCTTTATCATTTAGAAATTCTTGTTCTTTTTGTATTTTTTCTGCTATATCTGTTATTTTTAATAGATTATTTTCCTGTGTGTGAGTTAATTTAATTGAGTCATCATATTTTAATTCTAATCCTACAGGCGTGTATTCTTTAGTACCTTGAACAGAAGCTCCAATACCTTGAATTAACATGTCTATTCTACCACCACCCCCTGTTTGAAATTCTGTTAACACCAACTCTCTGATTTTTTCTTCTTCTGCTAATTTTACATCACTATAATGACTAAATGCTCCATGTAATATTGCTTGAAAATGTGCTTCTTTACTAATTAATGATTTAATAGGATTAATCCCTTCCCCGATTTTTTTTAATAAATTATTATATTTATCTGATGAAATATCAGTCTGTAACTGAGAATTTAGAGCATCAGCGAACTTTTCTTTTAGCTTATCAGGGTAAGTAATTTTTGTAAAATCTCCCTTAGATTCTTCATTATAAGCATCATTATATGATTTTAGAGAAGGATAAAGATCAATTGTTTTTATATTACAATATTCTTCAAATTGCTTTTTATCTATTCTAAAATGTAAATCCAGTTGAATAATTTTCCTATCACCTATCAATGCTTGATTTAATGGAATCTTTTTTAGCTGCACATCTCTATTAGTTTCTATAATATTTAATAGAATAACAGAGTCTTTCTGACTAGATGGTACAAACAACACTGTTGTAATAGCATGACTCTTATCTATTTTGAGATCAGTTTGTTGACTATCTTTAGTCTTATCTTTGGCTATACGTCCAGGTTGCACTCTTGTTGCCTGAGAATCCAATACTTTTAGTTCTTCAGTTGCTACAATATCATCCTTATTATAGATAAAAATATGTTTTGTATATTTATCGTCTTCTAATAATATCGATTGTCCAAGTAGAAACCTGCTAAAGTAATGATTCTCACTTTTTTCTCCTGTGCCTGGAAAGGTATGATAAGTATTTTCTAAGTACTCTTTGATTTTATCTTGAAAAACACTCTTATCTTTTTCTCGAGTAATTTGATCCCTAATTTCCCATTCTCGTGTAGAATCTAGTATTCCCTGTACTAAAGGAGTTATTTCTATATCACGTTTTACCAATTCCATTTGCATAAATGATGAGCCTGTACTATCCAAGTTCATACCAACACAAAGAATATTATCTGGAATAGTTAGAATCCTCATAGTATTAGGTTGGAATCCCTTAGTGTAATCTTTTGCTTGTTTAAGAGCATCACTAGATCCTATTTGTCCTGTAATTCCTGCCTTAAGTTCAATAATGATAGGAATAGAATTTGTTGCTCGATCAGGACCACGAACTAATAAAATTATATCAGCATATCCTCTACCTGCAAATTGTTCTAAATAGATACGGGTATTTTCGCGATACCTAAAATTATCAAATACACCAGCTACAAACCCATGATGATCAGCTTCTCGTGCTTGACTCCCATAAACATCTTTTGACAAACTTAAAGCAGTGTGGGTATCTTTAATGTGGGTTAAGATTTTTTCAAAGATATTTCTTACTTGTTTTGCATCTGAACTAGCAAACTTAGCTATATCATTTTCTAGATAATCGTCTCCTGCTCTTTGCTTAGTTATTTTTTGAAATGGAAACTTAACAGGAGCAGGGCCTGCATCATGTTTTATTGGTATATTATTATCTATTTCAACTGTGATTTTGTTTTCTCCTGTGGATTTATTAATCTTTATTAATTGAATTTTAATGTCTTTTTCTTTTAGTTTACTTTGTTTATTGTTTGCTCTTAAATTATTTATCTCGTCTAATTCATCTGTAGTAAATTCAAGTTTTCATGTACGTAATTGTTCAGATGTATATTTTTTGTTGCCCTCTTCAGTAAAGATAAAAACATTTACTTTTTTTTCTGTTTCTACCACTACCTTTAAAGTTTTTGCACTATCAAAACGGAAATAAAGACTTGTTATTCCAATTTTTTGTACACCAAGTCTAGTATCTAATAATGTAGAAAAACTTCCTAAGAAAAAATGAGGGAAAAAACCTTCTTTTATACTAGAATGTAAGTAAGAAGGAATCTGATTTAGAAATGACTGGAATCTTGCTTGAAAAGAATAATCAAGTGGTGGATTTTGAGGTATACTACTTTTAGCAATATCTGGAAAAAGTAGTTCTATTAACTCAAATTCTTGTGGTTTTTCCTTTAAAGGATTTATATTAGGCATAATAAACCTCATAAATACTTATTACATAAACTTTTATCTTTATTGATTAACTAAAAATTTCTTTATACTTTATTAACTTAATTCTCCTGCTCCATGCTCATCTAATAATGTAAATATGCCAGTAGAATTAGCCCCTAATACAGCAACATCTCGTGTCCCTTCTTCTTGTTGCTTAGTATCAACTAAATAATTAAAACTACTGTTAAATAGATTATTTTTTATGAAAATATCATAAATCCATTGGTGTTTTTTAAGATTTTGTACTTGTTCTAAGTTAAGAGAGCCAACTATTTCTGATAATATCTCTGAGTATTTATCTGCTGTAATGAGTTTTGCTATACTACCTGCAGCAACAAAACTATAGCTTAGTTCATGTAAAAACTTTTGTTTATGCTCTTCAAATCCGGGCATATTCCACATAACACTCAGCATATCATAGCCAGCTTTTACAAAACTACTATCAGGTGCTGAAGAGATTTCGGTTAATGATATGGATATTAATGTATCATATTGATCATTGGATAAATCTTCTGGTTTTAAATATGTAAATAATTTTTGAGCACGGTCAAAATAATAATCACCTACAAGTTCTGTAAAAATAAAATGATGACCATTCTTTTCAATGTCCCTTTTTAACAACTCAGGATATTTATCGACATCAAGACGATGCAGACAAAAATCAATCATATCTACATTAGCTCTACCACTAAATAGCTCATAGTAAATAGCCGTGTTTATTAATAGTTCTTCTTTTTGCTCTGCAGATAATACCGGTTGCAATTTATTCCAAAAAAACTCTAATGCTTGTACATGTTTCCCCATCATTGCACATTCATAACCATGCATATCTAAATTATCTCCTGCAAGTTTTAACTTATTTTTAAATTTATCTGTATAACCAGTAATAAAATGTGACCAAAAGGATACTAACCCTCCCGCACGTGAATATGTACTATCTAGTATAGATTCTATAGATGCCGGCCAAGCACGATCAGATTGAGCCTCATCAAATAACTTGCGAATATCATCTTCAAAACAGCACCAGCAGGCTACCCTATATTTTTGAAAATTATCAAAAGGGTTTTCTTTACCATCTGGAGTCTGTTCTACAAGTAATCTCCTACCTACTTCATTTCTATTGAGTTTTACTTGTTCTAAACTATCTACTTTTTCCCAACAAGCATCATCATTAATTACTTGGGCAATAAAATCTAACTTATTTGAAAAACTTGTCTTCAGTAAAGGAGCACCATATAAATGACACCAATGCTCTATTTGTAGCTGTTTAGACCCTTTATAAGGATCATTCGGATTAACAGAAGCCACTAACCCTTCTTTAACTTGATCAGAACGCATAAAATTTTCTCCTATTCATTTTTTTGATCATAAAACTACATGACATCTTATGGATTTTTGTATTAGCTTACAGTAAATACAAAAGCCTCTATTATTACTTTAGTTATTCTTAAACTTTAACACAATGACTTTTTTTATTTATTTTTTCTGTAGTTTTTAAAACCTACTCAATTACTATACTATACTTATTTAGTATTATCATTAATTTCATAGTTAGTAAATTAAGAATCTTCACTATTAATTATATAAACACCCTAACACCATTAATCTTTATAAATATTCTGAATTTAATGCTACGTTAAGTAAATTTAGAATTATTCCAAAAAGCAATAAATACAATAAAGATTTTATCAACACAAATTTTGCAATTATAATTTTAGCATCTTATTAGCAAACAGATTACTAAATTTTTCCCTATTTCTTTAGTGAAATGAGCAAAGATTAAGGCATTTGGTTATCAAAAACATTTTTGCCAGTTTTGGTCCATTGATCTTGAATATTTGGATGTTGCATTAATTCGTTTTTTAGAGAAACCAATGCCCCTAGTAAACTGTTAGGTAGTAAACAGTCGAGCTTGGCTTTAACAACTAACCCACCCATTTCTATCAAACGACGGGTACGAGCTTTTCTTTCTTGAATTTTAAGTCTTGCTTCTTCAGTAATAATTTTAGCTTTTTTTTGCTGCAATTTTAATCTACGTTTTATGACGTTATCCATATAAATAGTTTTCATTTTTGATTGTTATAATCATCATGAATCATCAATAAATTATGGAAGTCAACTTTATAATTATTAAGTGCTCAGAAATTCTGCAAATTTTTTCTTGAATAGATCAATGTTGAATACAATTTTTAAGCTTGCAAAGTCTTGGCATAGTGCTGAAATGGTCGAGTAGCCCAAGATTTGCACCTCAGGCTCTCACAGAACCGTACGTAAACTTCTCAATTTATACGGCTCTTCTTTCTGATAGACCTATTTTGTGCCAATGACTGAAAGTTCTTGGATGCTCTAGCTTTATTTGCAGC
>JAJIYK010000094.1 GCA_020881235.1 Rickettsia endosymbiont of Oxypoda opaca
AATTAGAAAAACTTAAAATCAAAACTAAGCTTAATCATTTTGCGATAAAGTATAAATTATTGCTAAAAGCTAATCAGATAGCCTTTAAGGAATTGCATAATATGATTGCTACTACTGCTTAGTGCGTAACATGAGTTACTTAAATACTCAATACAGTATACTTTGAATTGTTCTATATTTAAACGTAAAGTTAGAATATTATTATATTTCTGTCCCTTAATAGAGACTATATGGAACTCTCGCTTTACTAAATTTAATTCCTCAAGCCTAATTATTGCTCTGCGAACACGTTGCTTATTATAATTAAATTTTCTCTCAAAATGCTCATAAGAAGTTTGCCAAGCATCGCCGATAAAACGTACCTCAGGCTCCTTTGAGTCAAGTTCACTAAAAGCACTAGCTCGCAAACGATGCCAATAAACAATTTCCGATAATATAGTTATTGCATTATTATCAGGTCTACTATTACCCTTAGTTGTTACAAATTTTGTGGTAATTATGTGATACCATTGATGCGGTATAAAATTTCCGCTACCTAAAATTTCTTCAGGTACGACTATTACCTTGCTTATTGCAAGACTTTCTGCTATATTCATATATGTACTATGTTGTTGAATTACGTGGTTTTCTATCGGTAAATACTTCACTTTGGCGAGGGTAGTATTTACCGAGTTATAATAGTAAAATTCAGAAGCATTTTTTATTTAAAAAAATTTAAAATGCTTCTTTTTTATTATTATTACACGTTTAGATGTAAGATTGCAATAGATTATTTACGTCTAAACGTAAAATTAAATAAGTTTATTACTTAATTTAACTATTTATTTAGTAATTAAAGCACTTTTAATTGATAAGAATAACTGTTATGAATTCTAAAAATAATACTTTAAGGCAAAAAGAGAATGTCAGCGGCTTAACAAAAAACCTTATTACCTTAATAGAAGAAGCAGGGTTAAGTTTACCGAAGTTAGCTAAATTAGCTAAAATGCCTGTTTCTACTTTAAATGATATAATTTATTTACATTCAAATCCTAAACTGGATAATTTACTTAACTTAGCTAGAGTTTTTAACATTACCGTAAGCCAATTAATAGACGAATTACCTTTAAAATTCTCGAATATTATCGTACCAATTTTAAACTGGCATAATATTGATATTAATTTTGGTAAAGTAAACTTTGAGTTAAATAAAAATACTTCATATATTCCTTATTCTCCTACACCTCCGCATCTTACATCAAATAGCCGCTTATTTGCTCTACCGGTAGATTCTAAAATTTCTCCTAGATACACGAGAAATAGTATTATTATAATTGAAGAAACTTCTAACTTTGAGAATAGTGATTTAATATTACTATCTATCAACAAAGCACAACCGGTAATAAAAAAAATTATTGAAGATAATAATGAGTTATTTTTAAAGTCTATTGCTAACGATGTTTCTATAGAATCATTTAATAACAATACTACTAAAATATTCGGAATAATAAGAGAAACACGAATATCTACTTAAATTCATTTAATCAAACCAAATTCTCTTAAACATTTAATATCTTCTTTTGATAATTTTTTTTTGAAATATTTTATATCTTCAGATAAGCAATAAAACGATCTTTTAGCTCCTATACACTTTAGTTCTATTAATGTCTTATCGGAATCATCATAATTTTCTTTAATTCCGCAGACTTTATATAAATTATTATCATTCTCAATATTTCTCATCGTTAAACCTATTATCAATAATTACTAATAACTTGATAATAACAATGCTCTACATCTAATACTTTTCCTATACGTTAGAATTAGCTAAGTAATCTACTTAAGTAATTTTTATCCCTTCTAGTTAGTTTTGGTTATATGATTATTTATAAAAGTTGATTTTAAATTACCCTTATTTAAATAAATGTAACATTGAAGAATAATAGAAAAACATACTTTAAAATTGTTCTTAAAATAAAATGTAATTACCAAAAAGCAGTTAGCCAAAAAGCAGTTAGGAATTTATTCAAAAAATTAAGAATTATTACAAAAGTTAGAAGAAAATGGGGATAAAAACTATGGGGTGTTGGGGTGTTAAAGTATTTATATACCTTTAATAAGTACAGAAAATAGAAGAGATAAAATTAAGAAATTATTCTATTTGGAAGCTATAAG
This sequence comes from Rickettsia endosymbiont of Oxypoda opaca, assembly GCA_020881235.1. Classification (GTDB taxonomy): domain Bacteria; phylum Pseudomonadota; class Alphaproteobacteria; order Rickettsiales; family Rickettsiaceae; genus Rickettsia. Next base: position 2,155 of record JAJIYK010000094.1, read on the forward strand.
AAATTAAAATAACTACTTTTAAAAGCACAAACCGAATTTAGAAATGTTTAAACTATTTAAAAATATTGATGATATTACTATCATTGAAAGGATTTATAAATAAAATCTTTGTAATTTATTTTTTGTCTAGAATTTAATACCTCACGCTCATCATCTAGTGGTCTACGCATATGAGGACGTAATTTATAAAATTCATCAAATGCTTTTTTTGATTCTATATCCCCTATAGTTTTCCAAGCTACTGCTTTAGCAGAATAAGCTGGAGCATAATTAGGATTAAGTTCTATAGCTTTATTATAAGCTTTTATTGCTTCCTGATACTTACTTATATCGCCTGAGGTTTGTACTAACAGTTCTAAAGCATAACCTTTAAAATAGTAAGCTTCAACATGATTAGGATCAAGTTCTATGACTTTATCGTAAGCCTTTATTGCTTCTTCAGAGTCACCTCGCTCTCTTAACATATTTGCTTGTTCATAATAATATTCTGTATTATTAGATTCAATATTTTCCATACATATCCCTTAATTAAATTAAAAAAATCATATTTATTATGTAGTAACTACAAATTTTTATTGTTTTTTTTAAAACTTATACAGTATTTCAACCATATTTTACAAGCTTATTATTAAAATATTTTTATGCAATTATAATAAAATCTATAAAACACATTATATACAGCAAATTATTTAAATACCTAAAAAAGCTTTAGGCTTTAATTTCTTAATTTATTTAGTCAACTTCAAACTTTAAAATATTTTATATATTTTCTTCTGCGGTTAGTACTTGCTACACGTAAAAACTACGTAAATAATTTTTACCCGTTCTAGTTAATATTGTATACTATAGCCACATATAGAAGTTGACTAAAAAATACTCTTATACATAATTATCTAAATTTTATCTTTTAAATATCTTTAAAAATATGAATTCTATAAACGGCATATATTTTACTCGTAGAGAAATAGATGTAATATCTTGTATTATTAATACTAAAAAAACCAAAAAAATTGCTTCCATTCTTGCTATTTCACACAGAACTGTTGAAGTACATATACAAAAATTAATGTTTAAAATAAAATGCAACCGTCAAGAAGCAATAATAGATTTTGCTGAAAGAACTAAGGAATATCAACAATTACAGCACAATTACTTTCTTTTAAACCTAAATAACTATTTCTTAGAGCAACTTAAAAAAATAAAATCTACTGCTCATAGCGAAGCGATATTAAGCCTTATTAACTACGATAATTACAATGATTTAGAAGGATTTTTAGTAAGATATTTAAATACCGCAGGCATACAAGTAATTACCAACCCTAGCAATATAAGCGATAGCAAGTTTTATATAACTTTTCTAATTACTGAAAATTTATTAAATTCTTATACAGTAAAAAATATTATAAATGAAAGAAATAAAAACGATAAAAAAATTATTCTATTAAAGACAGATAAACATATTGATATAACCGCTTTTAAAACCATCGATCAAATAAATATTATTGATTACACAAATCATAAAGAGCGTTATTTAGCTATTTTTAAAATATTATCGCTATTATTACCAACTTTACCAGCTCTAGCTTTAGAAAAAATCCTCTCTCAATTTGAAATAGTATATGAAAATTTAGATCAGCAACTTACAAATACTTATCCCAAAGAATTGCAAAATTATCAAAATTCTAGTGAAAATAAAATAGGTAAAAAATCCTTTTTTATTTTTAATCCTAAATATCTACTTCTTGGCTGCATTTTCTTGGTAATGTTTTTTACTGCAGTTATTTCTTATAAAAATAATTATTTGCAGAACTATAATGCACCTACTATTATTTCTAATTTTCCTATATTACGAGAGGACATACTATTAAATCGTCCTAACATAACTAATAAAATTGATAAAATATTTAAAGATGCAGGTGATATTAAAACAGTAGCACTAAGCGGTCTCGGTGGAGTAGGTAAAACTACTATCGCTCGCTGGTATGCTAACAATCAAAAAGCTAATATTATTTGGGAAATTAATGCTGAAACAAAAATTACCCTTTTAGCTTCTATAGAACGGCTCGCTTATGCTCTAGGTCAGAAACTAGAAGACAAACAACAATTAGCAATTATAGAAGAAATAGAAAATATTAAAATCAGAGAACAAGAAATCCTCCTATTTGTACAAAAAAAACTAAAAACACTTTCTAATTGGTTATTAATTTATGACAATGTTGAATCATTTAAGAATATACAAGAATATTTTCCTTATAACTCTAATAGTTGGGGAAAAGGGCGTATTATACTTACTACAAGAGACGGTAACATAATAAGTAACAGTTATATAAAAAGTGATAATGTAATTAGGGAGTGTTCAACAAACTGTGTCAAACTAAAGAAATGATAATTTGAAAAAAAGTATTAAAAAAACAATATTTTAAAAATACAGATAAAAAATTATTAACACAGAAGGAGTTTGAGATGAAAAAAGATGTAACCACTAAT
>JAJIYK010000095.1 GCA_020881235.1 Rickettsia endosymbiont of Oxypoda opaca
AGCTTAAAGATAGATTATTTGAGTATTTAATTTATTATAATGAAATCAGAACTCATCAATCTTTGGCAGCTAAAACTCCTCTTGCTTTCTTACAAAACTGTCAACGAATTACGTAACCTTTACAATACCGTGGCTTGACCCTTTGTTGTACGAACGTTAAAGAAAAGGCTGTGTCATGCCGTGACTTGATCACGGCATCCAGTCTTTTTGTTAAGGTTTTTTCTGGATACCGTGGTCAAGCCACGGTATGACATTGGAGTCGTTTTTCGAGCCATGCAACAACGCCTTCGTGGCTTCGCAATGACGTTTGGGTATCCATGCAACAACGCCTCCTCGCAATGACGATTTTGGTATTCACGCCACTATTACTTATTATAAATGAAGTCCGGGTAAATTTATTATATCCGTCAGACACAAGCCCTTATCGCAGGCATTTGCCAATTCCGGCATAATCGGTATTTTATGGATTAAAGGTATATTATATTTCTCCGAGAAATATTTACCGCTATTACCGTCAAATATATTTAAAATTTTTCCGGAAGATGGATCGCTTAAATAACTCATATTTTCAATAATGCCCAGAATAGATAGACTCAGCTTTTGATATAAATCAATAGAACGAATTACATCTATTTGCGACATTTTTTGTGGAGTGGTGACAATTATAACACCATTTAAATGATAATTTTCCAAAATACTCAAATGAATATCGCCGGTACCCGGGGGCATATCAATAATTAAATAATCGAGATTATCCCATTTAGTTACCGATAATAATTGATAGATAGTTTTGCTAGCCATCGGTCCACGCCAAATAATTGCGGAATAATCTTTAACAAAAAAGCCAATAGAGATAATTTGAATATTACGGGATATTAAAGGAATTATTCGCTGATTGATTGTTTGCGGCACCTCATTAATACCGAATATCTGCGGGATTGACGGTCCGTAAATATCCGCATCGACTATACCGACTCGATGCCCTTCCTTGTTTAATTGCTCAGCAATTAAGGCAGCAACGGTAGATTTACCGACGCCGCCCTTGCCGGAAGCAACTAATATTACTTTTTTTACATTCTCTATAAAATGTTTGGCTTTTTGCGGAGAATTTTTTATATTTTGAGGCTTTTTATCTAGGCTTTTGCTACTAGTAAAAATAATTGTTATTTTGCCGATACCGGCAATTTCACTAAGTTTATCTATCGCCTTAACTTTTATTTCCTGTGCTTCTTCTTGATTTTGTTCAGAGATATCAATTGAAAAACCTATATTCTGCCCTTTAATAACTATATTTGATATAATATCGGTTAAGTTAGTGCCGTCTTTAAATATAATATTTTGGATTTTATTAAAAATTTGTTGTTTAAGTAAGTCAGTCATATTTTTTAATCTTATATTTAGTTCATAGCTTATTGACCTTAATTAGTATAGTATATATAATAATAAAATTCGCCTTCTTAATATATTTCAAATATACAAAAAAAATGTTTAACAAAAAATATATTCAAATTTTCAAAAAATCTCCTTGGAAAGATTTTGAAGATAATAATGATAACAACATATTCACAAGACCACGGAAAAATCAATTTGATTTTAATAAATTTAAATTTAATTTTAGTAGTAAAGCTATAATTTTAGCGATATTTGCACTTTTAGCTCTGTGGCTTGCCTCCGGTATTTATGAAGTAAAGGAAGGAGAGGAAGCTGCCGTAATAAGATTCGGACGCTTCGTACGCAAAGGGTTTCCCGGTCTTAATTATCGGTTGCCTACACCAATTGAAACGGTAATAATAGAAAAAGTTAATCAATCTCGCAGGATTGAAATCGGTTATCGAACAAGCAATTTAGGTAAAAACAGCAATGATAATACTAAAAATGTTGCCGGCGAAAGTATCATGCTAACGGGTGATGAAAATATTGTTGCTTTAAATTGTGACGTAATGTGGCATATCAGCGATCTAGAAAAATTTAGCTTTAATATATTAAGACCTGAGGAATCAGTCAAAGCTACCGTTGAAAGTGCCGTTAGGGAAGTGATCGGCAATACTCCTATTTCTTGGGTATTATCCGATCAAAAACAGGAAATTACTTATAAAATTGAGACTTTAGCACAAAAAATCTTAGATAGCTATAATGCGGGCGTTACTATTGAAATGGTACAATTGTTAAAAGCTGAACCGCCGGCCGAGGTAATAGACGCTTATAGAGACGTACAAACATCCAAAGCCGATAAAGAAAGAGAAATAAACCAAGCTCAAGCTTATAATAATAAAATTTTGCCGGAAGCACGTGGGCTTGCCGCAAAAATTTTCCAAGAAGCAGAAGCTTATAAAGCAGAAATAATTTCAAAAGCCGAAGGAGATAGCCAAAGATTTAACGCTATTTACAAGCAATATGCGATGAACAAGCAATTAACTAGAGACCGCTTATACCTAGAAACGGCAGAAGAAGTTTTAACCGGAGCAAATAAAACGATTATCAATAATAATCTTTTACCTCACATGGCTATTAAACCTTCCGGGAATTAAGGCGTTTGTGTATAGGCAGTGTTAGTTTAAGGATAGGCGAAAAAAGCCGGTAACCGTCATGGTGAAGTGACGTTGTTGCGTGGATCGAATTTTTGCAAAGCGTTCGGTGTCATGCCGTGCTTGTACCTGTGTTGTTGCATGGATACCCAAACCGTCATTGCGAGCGACTAAAAGGAGCGTGGCAATCCAGTTAAACATATTTTTATACTAAACTTGTTTAGTATTCCAATTAAATCCCTCATATATTCGGGATAGCCTGGATTGCCACGTCGGTACTACGTACCTCCTCGCAATGACGATGTTTTTTTACAAGGATTTCGAGCCGGGCAACAACGCTAATAACTCCTCACAATAGCGATTTTAGACACATAAAAATACTAAAGGGATACTAGATGAAAAAAATTTATTACTTAATTTTTGCGATTATTTGCGGACTAATATTAATTTCTAGTTCGTTATTTTCTGTTGATCAACGTCAATTAGCCGTGGTATTCCAATTCGGTGAAGCGGTAAGAACTATAGAAGCTCCCGGCTTACATATTAAAATTCCGTTTATTCAGAATGTAGAGTTTTTTGATAAGCGTATTTTGGATGTCGAAGTAGAATCAAAGGAACTAACGGCAGCTGACGGAAAAAGGGTTATTGTCGACGCTTATGCCAAATTCCGTATTAATAATCCGGTAATGTTTTATAAAACAGTACATAATTATCAAGGCGTTAAAATAAGGCTTACTAGAAATTTAGAGTCCTCAATGCGTAAAGTGATCGGTAAAGTATCCCTAAGTAACCTTCTTACCACGGAACGCACTAACGTAATGTTTAATATTTTAAATCAAGTGAACGAGGAAGCAAAAAATTTCGGCATTGATGTAATTGACGTCAGAATATTGAGAGCGGATTTACCGAAAGAAAATAGTGCTGCTATTTATCGCCGTATGCAAACTGCTCGTGAAAAAGAAGCCACGCAAATTAGAGCCGAAGGACAAGAGGAAGGTGTGCGTATCCGTTCAAGGGCTGACAAAGAAAGTAAGATATTATTAGCCACGGCTTACAGAGATTCACAAATCATTAAGGGTGAAGGGGACGAGAAAGCTGCGAAAATATATAATGCCGCTTACTCTATCGATCCGGAATTTTACAAATTTTACAAAGCACTTATAGTATATAAAAATTCTTTAAAGAAGGAAGATACTGTATTTGTAGTTTCGCCTGACTCGGAACTGTTAAAATATTTGAACTTATCGAAATAAATATTGTGAATATGTTATACTATTCATCTTTCAAGAATTGGAAACCGTTACCCCGTGACTTGATCCGCGTTGTTGCATGGCTCGAATTTTTGATGTCATTCCCGCGAAGGCGGGAATCCAGAGAATATCTTAAAAAAAGACTAGATACCGTGGTCAAGCCACGGTATGACAACTTTTCATTTATGAGTAATATACTAAATCTTAAATACGTTATCTTTTGTTTAAGTTTGAGTCTAAACAGTCACGTATTAGCGGAAAAAAATTCCAAAACGATAGAAAATGATTTTACTGAAATAAGTTCCGTGCCGTTAAAAGTTAACGAATCAGCACGTTATAGCTTTGCCGATATAGTTGAACCGTTGATACCTGCCGTAGTAAATATATCGACTATTGAATATGTAAATAATAAAGCCGAATCTAATGATAAAGAACCTTTGCGTGAAAAAAATCCGTTAGATTGGATCAATGAATTTTTAGAACGCTTAAATATTCCTCTTAATTTAGAAGAAGTTGATTCAGCTCCTAAATCTGTTCCTTTGGGTTCCGGTTTTATTATTGACCCTAGCGGTTTGATCGTTACTAACTACCACGTGATTGCCAACGTAAATAAAATTAGCGTTAAGCTAGCCGATAATACCGAGCTATCGGCTAAAATAATAGGTAGTGACACCAAAACCGATTTAGCCCTGTTGAAAGTAGAATTTCCTGACCCGTTACCTTTTGTTGAGTTTGGAGATTCGAATAAAGCCAGGGTAGGCGATTGGATTATTGCGATAGGCAATCCTTTCGGCAATCTCGGCGGTACTGTAACTGCCGGTATTATATCGTCAAAAGGTCGAGATATCGACATAGATACCAATAATATAGTAGATAACTTTATTCAAACTGACGCAGCAATTAATAACGGCAATTCAGGCGGTCCGATGTTTAACCTTGAGCAGGAAGTAATAGGGGTAAATACCGCTATTTTCTCACCGCTCGGTACTAATATCGGGATAGGTTTTGCTATTCCTTCCAACACTGCAAAGCCTATTATAGAAAGGTTAAAAAAAGACGGCAAAGTTAGCCGTGGGCGTCTTGGGATAGTAATTCAAGATTTAACGGATGAAATCGCCGCAGGGCTTGAATTAAAAGATACTAACGGGGTAATAGTTGCAAAAGTACAAGAAGGCGGATCAGGAGATAAAGCAGGGATAAAATCCGGTGACGTAATAATAGAATTTGCCGGTCAAGCGGTTAAAAATACTAGAAAGTTACGAGTAATAGTTGCCGAAACGCCAATTGACCAAGAAGTGAAAATTAAGGTAATACGTGGCGGCAAAAACCTAGAATTAGCAACTAAGGTTACTGTTGATAACGAAGAAATAATAAAAGAAACAACAGAAGATAATGATAAAAAAGTTATTGAAGGTGAAGAAGAAAATAATCTATCTATTGTAAAAAATAATATTACTTTTAGCAATTTAACTGATAAATTAAGAGAAAAATTTGCTATTTCTAAAGATAAATCAGGCGTTATTATTACTAATATCTTGGAAGAACAAAAAGAAAATACCCAAGAAGGAAACGCTTTTAAAGTCGGTGATTTAATATTAGCCGTTAATCAAGAAGATATTGTTGATGTAAATGGATTAGAAAAATTATACGAAGATGCCAAAAATGCTACAAAGTCAAATATTTTACTTTTAATTGAAAGAGGTAGTACTAATATGTTCATACCTTTGTTGATAAATAGCGACTAGAAAAACGTCATTGCGAGGTGGCATTGGCTTTGTTGCGTGGTTCGAATTTTTGCAAAGTGCACGGTGTCATTCTAGTTCCTTGATCACGGCATCCAGTCTTTTTATTAAGTTTTTTCTGGATACCGTGGTCAAGCCTACTAGTGTATGAACGTTTAAATAAAGAGGTAAAAATCTGTCATTCCGTGGCTACGACCACGGAATCCAGTCTATAACGTCATAAAAAGGCTCTAAAATAAGTCTGATATGGCTTTATTTTCCTGGATGCCGTGATCAAGTCACGGCATGACACAGCCTTTTCTTTAACGTTCGTACAACACAGGGTCAAGCCACGGTATGACATTATACTTCATGGTATGACACCATACTTGTAATAACCATAATACGGTAAATTATGAGCCACGCAACAACGCCTTACAACAATGACCTTAAACCCTAATATAAATTCAATATTTAATTAATTATGATAGCAATTTTAAGTTTTTATAGTTTTGTTAATATAGAAGAGCCGGAGTTTTTAATACCCAAACTTTTACTTATCGGTAAAAGGAAATATGTAAAAGGCACTATTCTTGTATCACACGAAGGTTTTAACGGCTCAATTTCCAGTTCTCATGAAAACGTGCAAATTATCCTTGAAGAAATTACAAAATTGACCAAGGCCAAAGACGTTAATATTAAAATAAATTATAGCGAGATTCATCCTTTTCAAAAGTTAAAAGTAAAGCTCAAGAAAGAAATTGTGGCTATGGCAGCCGGCAGACTAAATATAGACGAATTAAAAGGCGAATATATTGAACCCAAAAACTGGGATGATTTCATTACCAAGGAAAATGTTATAGTAATTGATACACGCAACAACTATGAAGTAGAAGTAGGAAGCTTTAAATCTGCTATTAACCCGCATACCGAAACATTTAAGCAATTTCCGGCATGGGTAGAACAAAATAAAGATATTCTCGCCGGGAAAAAAATTGCTATGTATTGCACCGGCGGCATTAGATGTGAAAAATCCACCAGTTTACTAAAAAATTTAGGCTTTACCGATGTATATCATTTAAAAGGCGGGATATTACAATATTTGGAAGATACTCAAAATAAAAATAATTTATGGCAAGGAGAGTGTTTTGTTTTCGATGATAGAAGAGCGGTAGCAAGCGACTTAACCCCTGCAGAAGGGCATTGGTTACAAAGAGTATAATATGACAAAAACAAAGCAAGAAATTTATGATAATAGACCTACCTCCCCTCATTTAGCAATATATAAACCGCAAATAAGTTCCGTTTTATCAATTATGCATCGCATGACAGGAATAGGCTTATTTTTTGCTCTTTCAATATTAGCGTGGGGAGTAATTTTATGGAGGTTTAGTGAATTCGATAATAGTTATTTGCAGCTTGCTAATAGCTGTATTATTAAAATTTGTTTAATATTAGTTACTTTTTCATGGTTTTATCATTTATGTAACGGTATTCGTCATTTATTTTGGGATAGCGGTTACGGCTTTTCTATAAAAGCGATTAACATTACCGGCTGGTGTGCGGTTATAGCTTCAGTAGTAATGACAATATTATTGTGGATATAAAATGTCATATAATTTAAAAACAGATATTGCAAAAGCTAAAGGTCTCGGCTCTGCAAAAACCGGTTCACATCATTGGTTAATGCAGAGAATAACCGGCATTATTTTAGTTATATGTTCGATTTGGTCGGTAGTTTTTATAAAATACTATAGCGGTAAAGATTTAACTACTGTTATCGATAATCTAAAAAAACCATATAATATAGTAGCTATAACTATTTTTATACTAATGTCTTTCTATCATGCTATGCTCGGTATGCGGGTAGTAATCGAGGATTATATAAGCTGTGTTAAACTACGTAATATACTAATTATAGGGATACAATTATTTACTATTGTAACTGCTGTAACTCTCATAGTTGCATGGTTATATTAGGCACTGTTAATAAATATTTCCATAATTAGTTTTTAAAACGAAATAACTTGCAGATACTGCTCTTCATAACTATTTTATATTTGTACTTCTATCCTTTTAAAATGTTTAAATAAAAATTTATGCTTAATAATATTAGAAAAACTGCCGATAGCTTTGTAATGCGTATTTTATTTGCCATGATTGCTTTTGCCTTTGTTGGATGGGGGATTAAAGATGTATTACCTAGAGCGATCAGCGGCGATTTCGTTACTTTTACTCATGCCAAAAATATAAGCCGAGAAGATTTTTTGAAAGCAAAATCAATGGAAATTAATGCTATTCAAAAACAAATGGGTACGAATTTAAGCGAAGAAGAGATAAATCAGTTAAATATCGATAAGCAAGTTATGAAAAGGCTTATATATAATAATATTTTAGATTATTTAGTTGCTTATTATGATTTTGATTTAAGCGATAATACCGTTACGGAATTAGTTAGGGAATCGCCTGTTTTTAAAAATGAACAAGGTGTTTTTGATATAAGAATTTTTAAAACTTATTTCAGAAATTCCTATCTTAATGAAGAGGAATATTTATTAAATTTCAAAGAAAAAGCTTTAAAAAATGTTCTTGTCAGTAGTTTTTTAGAAAGTTTTTATGTCCCTAAAGTAATGATCCAAAACATCGTTAATTATATGGCAGAAAAAAGAAATGTTGAATTGTTACAAATAAATTTGAAAAACAAACCGAAAGATTTAAAAATTCCTCCGCCGAGTGATGAACAATTAGAGGATTTTTATAAAAATAACAAAAATTTATTTGAGATACCGGAAAAACGTAGCTTTTCTTATATTAAGATATCTAATCAAAATTTACAGAAAAAAATTAATATTACTAAAGAAGAATTATTAGATTTTTATAATGAGAATAAAGAAGAGTTCGGTGACAAGAATTTTGATGCAGTACAAAAGCAATTATATGATTTGTTACTAAGTCAAAAAATTGACATGCTTAATATGGAGCTTGCGAAAAATCTGGAAGATGACGTAGCCGCCGGCTCAACCTTAGTCGAGATTGCCGAAAAATATGAATTACCGTTGCAGAATGTTAATTACGTAAGTTATGAAGAACTCATTGAAAATAAAATAATTGCCGAGAATGTTGATAGTATTTTTGAACTTGCAGAAGGCGAATTATCATATCCTATAGAGTCTGAAGATAAAAGTTATCTTATATTAGTAGAGTTAAAAGCGATTCAACCGGCAAAAATTCCGGAGTTTTCTATTATCAAAAATCAAGTAGCAGTTAGCTGGAATAAACAATATTTAGCCGATATTAATTTACAAACTATAAAAGATTTAGCAAAGGAATATAAATCGGGGCAAGAAGATATAAAAAACCTTAACTTAGTAGGAGTTGAGGTAAGCCGGCAAAGCTATATAAGATCGGAAATTGAAAATGATACAACCTTATCTCCGGAGATATTATTATCGATTTTCAGAACTAAAACCGGTAGTAATACGCCGGTTTTTCAAATCGGTAATAAAGTTTATTTTGCACATATCAAATCAATAAGCTTGGATAAGCTAGCTGCCGAAACTATCCAAAAAAATTCAGAAGAAAATATAGCAAATACTATTAAGAATTCTATTGTTGATGAGCTTATAAATTATGCAATAAAGCAAAATGATATGAAAATAAAAGGCGGCTTAAAAACTGTTGGTTAAGGTGATATAGTAGTTAACTCCAAATTACTCTAATTTCCCTTCTCTAATCTTTTTAAAAAAACTTTTCATCAATATTTTTGACTCTAGGGCAAGTATATCACCGTATATCTCCGGTCTATGAAAACAAGCTTTACTATTAAAAAAGCGTAAGTTACTCTCAATAGCTCCCTGTTTAGGATCGTTTGTGCCGTAAAATAAACGACTTAACCTGCTATGTGCTATTGCACCAGCACACATTGCACACGGCTCTAAAGTAACATATATATCATGACCTATTAAATTTTTACTGCCTAAAATCCGACATGCTTTATTAATAGCAATAATTTCGGCATGAAAAAGTGCATTATTTTTTTCTTCGGTAATATTATGAGCTACCGCAATAATTTTTTGATTTACCCGATCAACTATAACTGCACCAACCGGAATTTCGTTTTTGCCGAAAGCAAGCCTAGCTTGCTTTAGTGCTTCTTGCATAAAGAAATTATTTAATCTCATCACGATAATTAACTTGCTCTTCTAAGCCGTAAGGGTCTTGGTGAATTATTATCTCGGCACCGGGAAATTCTTTTAATATTTCAAGAAGAATTTCATCGCTAATTTCATGAGCATTATATAACGATATATTACCGTCTAGTTCTAAATGACACTGGATAAAAGGTTTGTGGGCTGCATATCTGGTTTTCATATCATGCATTCCTTTTACTTTTTTATGCTTATTAACTATCTCAATGATTTTCCGCCTATCTTCTTCCGGTAATTCTTGATCAATCAAATTTTTAAAAGCTTTTTTAAATAAAGAATAAGAAGCATAAAATATGTATAGTGATATAGCAATGCCGGATAACGGATCAATAAACCAAAAATGGCTACTTAAATTTATAGATATTATTACTAAAATATTTGTCAGCAAATCGGTGAAATAATGTAATTTATCGACTTTAATAATTTCCGAATGAGTTTTTTTTATTACATATGTTTGATAAAGCACTAATATCACAGTAAGAAATATACATAAATACATTATGTTAGTGCCGTACACAATATTCTCAGGGGAATTGCCGTCCGTTAAAGATTTAAATGAGGAAAAGCAGGTAAAAAGAGCCGAAGCAAAAAAGAACATTGATTGTGAAAAAATTGTTAAATCCTGCACTTTTTCGTGACCGAATCGATGGTGGTAATCAGGAGGTTGAAAAGCGAATCGTATTGCAATTAAATTAACGAAGGAGGATGAAATATCAAGCATTGAATCAATCAAAGAGGCAAGTATTGATTGCGAATTTGTTATAAACCAGCCGTAAGTTTTAATAATTAAGATAATCGCAGCTATCGTAAATGATAAATAAGACGCCGATTTTATTAAATTATTCTGCTTAATAGTGTTCATAAAATATTTTTTGGTTGTTTTGCGATATAAAGTTAAATAATTTGGTTGTATGCAGTCTAACAGAGAAAATATAAAATTCAATCGTTAGAATAAATATTAGAGCTTTACAAAAATCTTTTTATAAGGTAATTTTTAACTTACTTTTTACAATAGGTAATTTATATGAAATTAATATCTAAATTTATTGTTATGATCTTAGCATGCGGGGTATTACAAGCATGTTCCGGTCCGGGCGGCATGAATAAACAAGGTAGCGGTACGTTAATCGGCGGAGCAACCGGTGCTTTACTAGGAGCTCAATTCGGTAAGGGTACAGGAGCGTTATTTGCCACCGGTGCAGGTGCGTTAATCGGTGCATTAGTAGGCGGTCAAATCGGTGCCGGTATGGATGAGCAAGATAGGAAACTTGCCGAACTCAGTTCTCAAAGAGCTTTAGAAGCTGCCCCTACCGGTAATACCGTAGAGTGGCGTAATCCTGATAACGGTCACCGTGGTGCCATCACACCTACCAGTACTTTTAAAAATGATCGCGGACAATATTGCCGTGAATATACTCACGCAGTCGTAATAGGCGGACAGCAACAAAAAGCTTATGGAAAAGCGTGCCGTAAACCTGATGGACAATGGGAAGTGGTGAATTAGAGCGTTGAAACGTCATTGCGAGGAGGCTTGGACGTTGTTGCATGGCTCGAATTTTTGGTGTCATTCTAGCTAAAAGCGGGAATCCAGAAAAAACATGATAAAAGGACTGGATGCCGTGATCAAGTCACGGCATGACACCGAACGCTTTGCAAAAATTCGAGCCAAGCAACAACGCTTTCAGTCCCTAGGTGGCGAGCGGTATTATAACCAAAAGGAGTAAGTTATGACTTTTGAATTAATAAGTACGGCATTTAATCATAAAGAGCGTATCCCTGATAAATATACTTGTAAAGGTAAAAATATTTCCCCTGCTTTAGAATGGAAGAACGCCCCTGTAGGTACGAAGTCTTTTGCTTTAATTATGGATGACCCTGATGCTCCCGTAGAGCTAGCACCTTCTCACGGAGTATGGGATCATTGGATAATTTATAATATTCCGGCATCTACATTAAAATTGTCGGAAGGAAAAATAGACACTGCTATTAAAACGCTTAATAATAGTTGGGGCGAGAAAAAATACGGCGGTCCTTGCCCTCCTCCTGGCAAAGCTCATCGCTATTTTTTCAAATTATATGCCTTAAAAGATTTTCTTGAGCTTAAAGAAAATGCTAGCAAGCAGGATTTACTATCGGCAATAGAAGAGCATATTTTAGGAAAAACTGAATTAATCGGCATGTATTCTATCAATAAATGAGTGTCAAGCCACGGTAAGTATTATTGCGTGGATACTCAAAACGTCATTGTGAGCGACCGGAGGCGTTTTGTTGCATGACTCATAATTTACCGTATTATGGTTATTACAAGTATGGCGTCATACCGTGGCTTGACCACGGTATCCAGTTTTATAACGTCATAAAAAGGCTCTAAAATAAGTCTAATATGGCTTTATTTTTCTGGATACCGTGGTCAAGCCACGGTATGACATTGGAATCATTTTTTGATCCATGCAACAAGACCAAAGCCGCCTCGCAGTAACGATTTTTTGACAGTTCACAGAAAAATATCCATATAAAACAGTAACATTTACCTTGGAAAATCCCTTAATAGAATTTCGTAACGTATCTAAAAAATTTGGCAATAAGTTACCGATCAATAATATTAGTTTTACTATAAAAAGAAATAATATTACTACCTTAATAGGTCCAAACGGTGCCGGTAAAACTACTATAGTCCGGCTAATGCTGGGCTTAGAAAAGCCAAGTAGCGGCGAAATAATAATTAACTCTAAACTAAAAATCGCCAAATTAAGAATTGCCAAATTAAAAATCGGTTACGTGCCGCAAAAATTTAATCTTGGTGCTTCTTTACCGATCATGGTTAGAAAATTTTTAGATTTATTAGCTCCCAATAATAAAAATAATGAACTAAAAGAGGTTCTTACTTTTATTAATTTAGAGAAATTAAAAGATCATGATATCTCAGAGCTTTCTATGGGGCAATTCCAAAAATTAGTTTTAGCGAGTGCTATACTTAGCAATCCGGATTTAATTATCTTAGACGAACCTATTCAATCCCTTGACGTTGCAAGCCAACAAGAATTTTATCAGATCATTAACCATATTAAAAAAAACCTTGATATTACGGTTTTCATGATTTCGCACGATTTATTTACCGTGATGAAAAATTCCGATCAAGTAATATGTTTAAACGGGCATATATGTTGTAGCGGAGTACCGAATGAATTAACGCCTAATTCAGATTTTTCTAATATACTTTCTTCGTTAGGATTTTATACTCATCACCACGATCATAAACATTAACCTAGCTACTCATGAAAAATATTTTTCTACAATCTTTAACCTTGGAAAATTATCGTAATTTTCGACATTTTGAGGTTAAAACAGATAACAAAGCTATAATATTAATCGGCGAGAATGGCAGCGGCAAAACTAGCATTTTAGAAGCAATCTCATTATTTTATCCTGGTAGAGGCTTAAGGTCTGCAAAACTTGCCGATATTTGTAAAAGCTCAGAAGATTATTGTTCCATTCATTCATTATTGCAAAGCAAGCTTGGTCTAGCAGAAATTATTACAAAATTTAATCGTAATTCTAATAAACGTATTACCGAATTTAACGGTGCGAAAATACTAAATAACGAACTAAGTAAATTTACTAGTATAGTATGGTTGACACCGCAGATGGAAGGTATTTTTGCGGCAGGAGCTAGCGACAGAAGAAAATTTTTTGATAAAATTGTTTATAATTTCGATTCCAATCATGCGAGTTTAGTTAGCAAATATGAATATTATATGCAGGAACGCAATAAAATTATTGTAGAAGATTATATAGATGAGAATTGGCTTAAAGTAATTGAGGAAAAAATGGCGGAGATATCCGCTCAAATCGCTTCTAACCGACTCAAAACTTTAAAATATATGCAACAAGCAATCGATGAGCTTGATAACGAGTTTCCTAAAGCCGACTTAGCTATTGACGGGGTAGTAGAGCAAAAAATATTAGCAGATGGAGAAGAAGTAACGGGATTTATCATTGATGAACTCTATAAAACACGTGCTAAAGATAAATTAATCGGACGCACTAGTTTTGGGGTACATAAAAGCGATATTTTAGTAAAGCATAAGAAAAAGAATATTTTAGCAAAATTTTGCTCTACCGGTGAGCAGAAAGCAATATTAATTACCGTAATGCTTGCAGAAGTTAATTATTTTATTAAATCTAATCAAGCAACTCCTATTTTATTATTAGATGAGGTTTTTGTTCATCTTGATAATAAGAGGCGTGAATATTTGACAGAGTTTTTTATAACCGCCGGTTTGCAATTATGGATTACCGCCACCGACCTTCAGGGTATAGAAAGCTTAGCAAGGCATGCACAGCTAGTAGAGTTATAATAGCATTGTCGTTCAGTTCAAAGGAGGCATTGTTGCGTGGATCATAATTTACCGTATTATGGTTATTACAAGTATGGTGTCATACCGTGGCTTGACCACGGTATCCAGAAAAAACCTTAATAAAAAGGCTGGATGCCGTGATCAAGGAACTAGAATGACACAACCTTTTTTCAACGTTCGTACAACACGGCAACATCCTGCGAGAATGACATTAATAATACTTTCCCATCTACGTAACAAGGTCATCTTAAATCCTGCAACGTTACTAGCATTATTTAATTTGTAAATGTATATATTCCTTGCTTAATTCTACTAAATTTTTTAAAATCACCTTTTTTATTTAGGAAAAATCATGACCGCACAAAATAATAAAGTATCTTACGACGAAGTTCCATATTCACCGTTTTCTTTCGGCTATACCACACCTGACCATTTAAGAACTATCGGGTTGTTATTCGGATTAAATCCGCCAAAAGTAGAAAAAGCAAGAATATTGGATATAGGTTGCGGCGTCGGCAGCAATATGTTTAATTTTGCTGAAATTTATCCTAATTCTTATTCACTCGGTATTGATTTATCAAAAAAACAGATAGAGCAAGGCATTAAAGTAGCTAATGACTTAAAACTTAAAAATATAGATTTAAAGCATTTATCTATAATGGATTTAGATGACTCTTTTGGTAAATTTGACTATATAATTTGTCATGGCGTATTTTCTTGGGTACCGGATGCGGTAAAAGAAAAAATTCTTGAGGTTTCTAATAAGTTTTTAAATCCAAACGGCATCGCATTTGTTAGTTACAATACTCTGCCCGGCTGGAATATGCAGAGAACTATTAGGGAAATGATGATGTTTCATTCGGAAATTTTTCAAAATAGTAATGATAAATTGCAACAAGCAAAATTACTATTAAGCTTTATTAACGAATCATTAGGTGATTCTTCTTCTTATGCTAAATTCTTACAAGATGAAGCAAAAATTTTAGCTTTATATGACGATGCATATCTGTTGCATGAATATTTAGGTGAAGAAAATACCGGCTTTTATTTTTATCAATTTATGGAGATGGCGAGCAAATACAAGCTTGCTTACCTTGGCGATACTTCTCCGGCTTCGATGTTTGTCGGTAATTTACCACCAAAAGCAGCGGAAAAATTGCAAACTATTAATGATATAGTACGTACAGAGCAATATATGGATTTTATTACTAACCGCAAATTTCGTGCTACCTTGTTATGTCATAATAACGCTCCTATAAGCAGAAATATTGAATTTAACAAGTTAAAAAATTTCTACACCACTTTTAATATTAGGCCGGTGACTAATCAGCAAGATATCGACCTAACTAATGAGCAAGAAAATATTAGTTTCTATTACGAAAGTTCATCAGAGCCTTTTATTTCCACTACTTCATCGGTTATGAAAGCTATTTTATACGTATATAGCGAAAATATTGCGAGTCCAGTAAGTTTAGAGCAAATTGCCGAATTAGCATTAAAGAAACTCGGAAAATTCCAATTACAAGATTTTTTAACAGCATTGGAAGCAAATTTTGTTAAGTTTATATTTCAAGGTTTCGTAAAAATATATGCCGAAAAGCCGAATGCTATAGCAAATATTACTGCAAAACCAAAAGTTAGTGAATTTATGAGATATCAGGCAAAACATGCATATTTTAATGCCGCTAATAAGCTGATAAGTGTTACAAATCGACTTAACGATATGATTGGTGTACAAATACAAGAAAAATGTATTTTGGAGCTACTAAATGGAACTAACGAGATTAAAGATATTGAGCAAGAAATTCTGAAAAAATTTATTTCTAAAGAATTAACCGCTCTTGATGAAAAGGCACAGCCGGTAACAGATGGGGTATTACTTAAAGAATTTGTTAAGCATGTTGTTATGCTAACGTTAGAAAAATTTAGAATTAATTATTTTCTGATTGGGTAAAGATTATAGAAGAGACATAGGCTTTGCTGGGCGTTGTTGCCGAGAACGTTCATAGAACTGTGTCAAACTAGAAAGCTCTTCCAAAATTTAGCCTATTGGGAAAGTAAATATCTAGCTGGGAAATTGTCAGTGCCCAATTTGATACTGGCATGTTCCATTTAGCTGTTATCTGTTTTATAG
>JAJIYK010000096.1 GCA_020881235.1 Rickettsia endosymbiont of Oxypoda opaca
AACTCAGTATTAGACTTAAATGGATGTTGCACTAAAGCGTTATCTTGATCCATCTTAGCAAGTACTATGTACTCTCCATCATTAGCAAGAAATGCTAGCGGTAAATTTTTAATAGTTAATTTATTATAAACTAGTTTCTTCTGTCGTAGCTTTACATTATAAGTCTTACTCAGCTTTGTCAAACTAGTGCTGATATCCTGAGAAGAACCCAAATCACTACTCTGACTAGAGTGCTGAATTACGTCCTCGGTAACCTTAATCCCCACTAACTGCAATAGTAACCTACTACATACCATAGCTGTTTTTACATTTTCTGTCATACCCCCATAAATCATAAGTTATATTGACAGCATTTTGTTATAACTATTACCTACCTAATAAGATTAGTACTTCTTATTTATTGACACTATCTGTAATACATAAATCACATGCTACTTAGCTTGCTAATAACACCTAAACCTAGACAAATACTTTAACCTCATTATAACAATTTGGGTTCTGGCCTAAATATGGTGGCACTATATTGGTAGATTCTGCAGTAGAGAATCCAACGTTACCATTAATACTATTCATTGCTGACATTTGTTCTACTAAATTACTTATTACATCATTATCTTTATTTAATTTATTATTACTGCTATCTACACCGCTTAAGTTATTAGATAGCAATTTTATTATTTTATTTTTAATATTTTGAGGCATAGAACTTTCTGCAACACTATTGAAAGGAGAATTTCTTGTAGTTTTATTTTTTATTATAGCTCCTTCAGATATCAAGACTTTTATTAACTCCAAATGCCCATTATAAGAAGCTATATTAATAGCAGTTTCTCCATCTTTACCTTCTCTATTAACATCCGCTCCATACTCTATTAAAAGTTTTACCAAATTAGTATTACAATTATTACTTACAGCTCTCATAAGCAGAGTCATACCTCCACGAGAAAAAGTATTAGCATCTTTTCCTGCTTCAAGATATGCTTTTAGCATTTTCAAATCATTATTCTTGATTGTTGAAATTATATCATCACTATCCTGATCATTATTATTAATATTCACAGTGTTATTTTGCTTAACATGCTGATCTTTATTGAGTTTAGCTGACAATAGGTTATTATGGCTCTTTCTTCCTATATAACCATTAAACCTATTACGGGTACAGTGACCAAATATAGCTTTTTGTGTTATAGGTAACTCTACTTCTTTGTTTAATAATAATTGTTTTATTTTAGAAAGCTTACCAAGCATATCTTGTGATAATTTTTTAGATTGTTTTGGCGTTGAATGTAACTCTATTCTTTCTATATTAGCTTGTACAATCTTGTCATATAATATTTGTGGTATATCTTCTATTTGACCAGCATTGAGCTTTTGCTGTATTTTTGCTTTTACAACTTGTAAATCACAGGAATTGATAATTTTTTTGACTGTAGGTTGTATACCACAGCTCATTGCACTTTCCTTAATTTGTTGCATAAACTCATCAATAATACTCTCTGCTTGTACGACAACTTCTACCGCAGAATCTGAAACATCTACTCTCCATCTCGGCAATTTTTGGCCAGTCCATTTTCTGATAAATAAATCTAGTAATTGTAGAATACCGTTTTTATTGGTCTGATTTACTAACTGATCACCTATATCAAGGATAGTTCCATATTGTTGATGTTGTGATCTTGTATTATTCCCCATGTTACTTGGATAGGGTTCAAAACTGCTACCTAACCTTGTTGTATCATTAGTATTGGATAAAGATTGTACTCTTTTTTCAGAAGAGTTAGAACTTAAATAGTTCACTGCATCTATCACTATTGACCACATACTTTTAACTAAATTAACCGGCCAAAATTCTAATCTAGATGCACTGGAAGACATAGGGTGAGCATGATCATTATTTTTATAAGAAAATAATGATTGTTCTTGGTTATTCTCCATATAAACTTCACGACGACTACGTTGATATACATCACTATTATCTACTTTGTTTCTTACACTTTCTAGTAACATTTCTTCATTCGTTGATCCAATTTTCCATTCTACACCACTTTTTGTAACAATAATGACCTTCCTATAACCTGAATTTTCAAGAACTGGTAATAATGATACGCCAATATCATTATTATAACTTATCCCCATAGGGGTATTATCATTTAAAAGTATATGTAAATTTTTATACCAATCATTTTGAGATATATTCTCTAACTTAACCTTTGCCAAAGAATTTGTTGCTGGAATATATTGTATAATCTCTCCTTCACTGTTTATACGAATCCTACCTTCGTTTTTATAATAGAATAATTCAATTGATATATCATCACTCCACCCTTCAAAAATTCTGAACTGTAATTCTTGATATAAATTTTGCTTTATTTGTTGTGATAAAGGACGAAAATCTATAATAGTACTATATTCAACCCGACTGAGAGTAACGTCATAAGTACCATTTTCAAAACGGAAATCTTTAACAGGATTGTGAATATCTTTCATTACCTGAATTATTCTATCAGTATTATTAAATAGTTGATCTTGTATTAAGTGTTTATAATAATCTATTTTCTTTTGCTCATAACTGCTCAATTCTAAATCATATAACAATTTATTCTTATATTCAGGTAACAGATCATTAATACGATTCTTTAATTCAGTTAACTCAAATTCCTTTAAATCACAATTCTGAAGGAAACTAACTTGATCTTGAAATGAAGTAAAACCTAAGGTTATGTACGCCTCAGGAATATCTATGCTACTAGCTGATATTACACATCTTAAATTATGTTCTACATCAGCACCTAACAAGAATATCTTATTGCTACTTAGTAGTGAAGCATAAGAAACCTTACTCTTCAAGTAATCAGAGTCGCTGCTATCATCTCTATCTAACTTATGCATTTTTATTGAATTCAAACCTAGATCAAATTCTAGTGTGGAAATTTTATAACTATTAGAAATATACCAATTTTTCATACTGACAGTATGATTAGAATTTTTATCATTAAGTACTAAATCACTACCATTGCTATAAACTTCTATTTGCTTTGGAGAAATGTTTCTTAATATCATTACTCCTATTTTTTCTTCATCTCCATTTTGATTATGATAGATTTCAATAGATTTACTAAAATCTACAATATACTCTTTTACAACACTTTCGTATTTATGCGTTTTATAATCTATAGCTTCATGAGATTTTTGTAATAAATCAATATAATTATCATAATCACCATTATGATTACGTGAATAAATCTTATGGTCTTTCCATTTAGATAAGTTGGAATAAAAATCTTTAAGTATCACAGCTAAAGGGCTAGGATTTTCCCCTGTATCTTTTTCTAATAATAAAAGATCGTTACTATCCCTATAGAATTCTATATCTTCCAAATTGTTATTAATTACAGCCTGTTTTACACTTACCGGTAGCATAAATACATTCTCACCACTGCTAGCACGATAAAAAGGTGCTAATGTAACATCCTTATTTAACTCAAAAGGTATAAAAGAATTTCGATTTTTATCTACCAATATCAGATGCTTATATTCATTTCCTAAAAAGTAATTCTCTATTACAACATCATCTATTTCATTAGTATTATTAACTTTTTTCTCAATGAAGAAACTTAAATCATCACCCTCCTGTTCCAATGAAACATCATCGATAGATTGTACACTTAAAATATCAAATTTTTTATCTTCTGATTTATTGTTAATGGTTACTATATTTTCACCTGGTGTATCACTAGTTATATACACATCCTGTCCTTCTCCACCTTCAGCAAATACAGTTTGCTTATCAAGATTAATAACATCAGTACCAGAGGAACCAATAAACATCTTATAGAATTCTTCACCCTTATTTTCTAATACACTACTAATAACACCAAAAACCTGGTAATCTTTTTCTGTATGTGAAATTTCCCTATAATAATCTTTAGCAATATTAAAATTATTAAGAGAATGTCTTGCATGCAACTCAAATCTATTAACAACAGTAGAATTATTATCTAGTTTAGGAATAATATTGCTACCGTATTTATCGATTAATGCAAAGTTGGTATTATTGTTTCTATCAAGATAGTTTTTAACGTCAAGAATGAATGTACCATTTTGACTCAACGGTATCCTAAAAGATATAGTATTATTTACTGGAGAGTAAGTTATTTGATCACAATCTTTTAACAAACTAATTTCTGGAAAAATAATCGTGCCATTTCCATGTACATTAATTGTTGAACTTGAATCCTGGTTTTCATATCCTTCCGTTTTTACATAAAAAGTATAAGTACTATTTCCACCTTTGACCTCAGTAAAAGGTTGCACAACTACTGTACTACAATCTTCAATTGAATCTTTTCGATTACTACTATAGCCTCCTCCACTATCTATAGAGATATGAGGTGCGGGTATGTGGTATTCTCCTGGATAATGAACATTCGTAAGATGAAATGGTTCACAAACAACATTATCTACTTTATTTTTTCTTGCAACATAATGAAGCTTAGCATCATCATACCTGAAATAACGTACTGCAAAACTACGATCATTTAATATTATTTGCGAGAATCCTGTATTAGATGAGTAAATGTTAGTGATCCTAAAACCTATAATCTCATTTGTTAATTGCTCTGTACTAAGTATATTAGTAGAATTACTACCTAAGTAAATCTGTCCTAAAAACTTATCGCTTGTAAAAACAAACTTACTGGTTGTATTATTGCCACCAAGTATTTCTGTATTACCATCAAAAAGTAAAAAAATGTTGTGTAACTCTCTACTACCAATTATTGTACCGGTATTTATATACCTTAGATCATAGATACTCCATTGATCATTGTTTTTTAATGACTTTCTCTGATTATCAACTATAACCACTGCATTATCACAATAATGTATAGCTGTTGGAACTGATTTTTTAATATCTTTCTCATAATCTGCATTAGTAATTTTTGGTAGGCAAATCATTGTAGCATTATTAATAGGGTTTGGTATGACACGTGAAAGATTTTCTGTGTTAGCATTTTTCTCATGCATATGAATAACAGAATGAGATGGATGTAAACTAGATATAGTATCTATTTTACATTCTGTTACTCTAACTGGTAATATGGATACATCTCCTCCTAATCCAACTATATATCTTTCTACTGTTTCACAATTTTTAACATCACTAAGTTTTATCCTTCCTAGCCCAATAGCATAAGCCACCACATTATAAGGACTTGCTTCTAAATTTCTCCAAGCTTCCATTGTGATATTATTGACTGCGTCTTGTCGAGCAGCTAAATGCTGTATATCTTTTGCCATATCCTGAAACAATATAGTACGCCAAAAAATACTCCAATTTTCACCATGCGTCGTATCATATTTCTCTTCATACTCTATAATGTTGCTGACACCACTATATATTGCATAACCCCCAATTAATACTAAACCAACTCCTGTAGCTGCTAATGGAGCACCTGCAACTGTAAGACCTACTCCTGCAATAAATGAAACACCAGAGAAAGTTATGGATGCTATGTTATCTCTTATTTCTTTATCGCTACAGGAATCATTACTATCTTTTCTATTAACACATTGTACTAAAGCATTAGATGATATTGCTATATCAACAATATCAAATGCACCTGCTAGAGCTCCTGCTGCGCCCCTTGCTATTTTTGCTCCATATTTCATTCCCCCTATTTGGATAGCAAACTTTGTATTATAACCTAAGATACGTGGTATAAACTTACCTGCAGTACCTGCAGCTGTATTAACAATTTTAGGTGTAATCTTTACCATTACACTCTCAATTGGTTGTGATAAAAAAGAATAACCAAGCCCGCTTACACTTAATGCACAATATCCTTCACTTCCATCTTGACAAGTAGCAATTGTACTATGTATTCCTCTTATTAATTGAATTCTACCTGCAGCATTTAATAGTCTTTGCTTTAATTTAGGATTGATTTTTCGAGCATCACTCTTTGAAAAATCACTTGCTAAATATTTCATGCGATCATTTTGAATATAACTATTA
>JAJIYK010000097.1 GCA_020881235.1 Rickettsia endosymbiont of Oxypoda opaca
AAAAAAATGACAAAAAGTGCTATGAAATTTATTATTTTCCTGGATTGCCACGCTCCTTCAGTCGCAGCCTTGTTGCATGGCTCGAAAAATGCCAAATTTGTCATACCGTGGCTTGACCACGGTATCCAGAAAAGCAACTTATAATGGTATTATTTATATATTTTCCTGGATTCCGTGAATAAATCACGGAATGACATCGTAGAATTTGCTATAAATTTGGAGCCACGCAACAACGTTTTCAGTCGCTCGCAATGACGTTTGAGGTATCCACGCAACAACGCTATTCTTAAAATACTAAATAAATATTATTATGTTATTACGAATTTTATCAGCTATGGTTTTAGGACCGTTATTTATTGTTGCTATATTGTGGCTAAAACCGTTATTTTATGTTTTAATGATTTTAGTGGCAATAGGTATGCTGTGCGAGTGGTACGATATGACAAGTTCCTCACTTTTGCACTTGTTAACGGGTCTGGTTGTTGTTCCGCTGCCTATTAGCTCGCTGATGCTATTACATGCAAGGGATAATAATCAATGGTTAATATTGCTTTACTTTGTTATTATTTGGTCGGTTGATACCTTTGCTATGATCGGCGGCAAAATGATTAAGGGTGCAAAGCTAGCTCCTAAAATTAGCCCTAATAAAACATGGAGCGGTCTGATTATCGGCGTAATATCGGCAGGGTTTATTGTTATTTTTATCAATTATTATTTTTTACATAATTATTTTTCGTGTAATTTTTATTTATTTATAAAAAGCTGTGCTCTAGCACTAATTGCGCAATTAAGTGATTTATTTGTTTCATATTTTAAACGAAAATTTAATATCAAAGATAGCGGCACTATAATACCTGGTCACGGCGGTGTGTTAGACCGATTTGATAGCATAATTTTAACTGCTCCAATCTTATTATTTTTGTACCTTTATGACTATTTTTAATTTTATATTAAATAATAACTCTAAAAAATTAATATTTAATATATCTTTAGCCTTATTGCTTGGGTATTTTATTTTTCACTCAATTTACGGCAATAAAGGTATAATTGCTTATTTAAGAGTGAATCAGCAGCTTGAAAAAGCATATTCCGAACTCCGAGCTTTAAGAGCGGAAAGAGTCGAGCTTGAACATAACGTAAAATTATTAAGACCGGAATCGCTGGATAAGGATATGTTAGATGAGCAAGCACGAAAAGTTTTAGGGGTAGCTTCTCCTAACGAAAAGGTATACACGGTTAAATGATTTGATTATAAATACTTCTTTGATGTCATTCTAGCTAAAGGCGGGAATCCAGAAAAAACACTTAAAATAAGCAAAATTATATAAAAATTTACTATATAATTCGCTTAAATATTCTCTGGATTCCCGCCTTCGCGGGAAGGCATTGTTGCGTGGATCGATTTTACCGTATTATGGTTATTACAAGTATGGTGTCATACCGTGGCTTGACCACGGTATCCAGAAAAAACCTTAATAAAAAGACTGGATGCCGTGATCAAGTCACGGCATGACACCGTAC
>JAJIYK010000098.1 GCA_020881235.1 Rickettsia endosymbiont of Oxypoda opaca
AACGTTGAAAAAAGGCTGTGTCATGCCGTGACTTGATCACGGCATCCAGAAAAATAAAGCCATATTAGACTTATTTTAGAGCCTTTTTATGACGTTATAAAACTGGATTCCGTGGTCGTAGCCACGGAATGACAGAATTTTCACCTCTTTATTTAAATGTTCGTACACTAGTGGGTCAAGCCACGGTATCCAGTCTTTTTACTAAGGTTTTTTCTGGATACCGTGGTCAAGCCACGGTATGACACCGAACGCTTTGCAAAAATTCGAGCCATGCAATCGTCAGTACCACGGTATGACAACTCACAAAGATACTTCCGTCCTGCTATCAGTCTTTAATCCCTTATCAAGCTTAACGCTCAACGTTTTGATCTCTTTTTTAAACTGATTAAAGCTTGCTAGTTTTTTGCCGTTTAGTTCTATACCCGGCGTAGTTTTCACCGACATCGGATTAACATTTTTGCCGTTAATTTTAACTTCATAATGTAAATGCGGTCCCGTAGCTCTGCCCGTACTACCGACTAAGGCAATTACTTGTCCTTGTTTTACTATGCTACCTATTTTAAGATTCTTAGCAAAGCTAGAAGCATGTGCATAAGCCGTGGATAATGTGCCGCTATGTTTTATCCGTATA
Organism: Rickettsia endosymbiont of Oxypoda opaca; assembly: GCA_020881235.1. Lineage (GTDB taxonomy): Bacteria > Pseudomonadota > Alphaproteobacteria > Rickettsiales > Rickettsiaceae > Rickettsia. The sequence goes on from JAJIYK010000098.1 coordinate 632, forward strand.
AATTTCCCATAACCGGATTTCCAACCTATTTCCGTTATTACACCGTTACCGGCAGAATATATAGGGGTACCGGTCGGAGCGGCAAAATCAACTCCTTTATGCATTTTTGTATAGCCAAGTGTCGGGTGTTTTCTATTCCCGTAATGAGAAGAAATTTTAACAAGTTTTAGTGGAGTCTTAAGTAAACTTCTTTTGACGCTTTTACCGTCCTCAGAAAAAAAACTATGATTATTCTGCGTGTTATCAGGTGAATAACGATAAATATTATATTCTTTGCCCGACAAATTTAACGAGACATATAAAATTTTACCGTGATGAGAAAACTTTCCGTCTTCCGTTACGTATTTTTCCGTTATTACCGTTGCGGTATCGCCGTTTTTTATCTGACGCTGAAAATCGATTTGATAAGCATAAGCATTTATCAGCTCTATTATACTATTATTTGATAAACCTAGGGCTTTAAGAGCTGCCATAAAATTTGAATTAATAACTATCTCGGATTTAGCAAGCTCTTTATTTAAAGGAATAATTACATCTTGTACAAGAAAATTATCATCGCTTTTAATAACCTCGATAGTTTTTAATTTATCGACCGCAATAATTAATTTATTTAAAAAACGTAACTCGGTAGCTAGTTCCTCATCTTCATTTTCAATAATTTTTGTTTCATATTCAAAAGTAATTTGTTGGCCTATTTTAAGCGAAGCTTCTAGCTTGCCGTCTTTTACTAACTTGACAATTTTTTCTATGTCTATTTTGGGAATATTTTGACCTAAGAGAATAGTTTTTAAGGTATCGCCTTTCTTAACCGTTACAGTCTCTGCAAAAATATTTTCTTGAAAATCTTCAGACTCCGGTTGTACTAATGTTATCGATAAGGTATCGTTAACATATTTATTAACATTAGATGAAATAAAAACAACTAAAATAATAAATAATAATAATGAAAAATAGTTAAGGATTTTTTTTAATCGAAAACTAACATCAGGATTTATTAGTACGGAATTAAAATTATAAGGTAGTATTGTGTCTCTCATTAAAATTGCTCAGTATATTGGATCAATTTTTTACTAGTAAGCTTAATATGAAGCATAGAAAAACAAATTACAACAAAAATTTGTATAATTTTTAAAACTTCTTTACAGATTATAGAATTAAAATGGCATTGCTAAATAAAGAAAGATACCTTGAAAAATCTACGTCATTGCGAGGAAATTACAGCATTGTTGCATGGATCGAATTTTTGCAAAGCGTGCGGTGTCATTCTAGTTCCTTGATCACGGCATCCAGTCTTTTTATTAAGATTTTTTCTGGATACCGTGGTCAAGCCCTGTGTTGTACGAACGTTGCAAAAATCGTCATTGCGAAGCCACGAAGTGGCTGTGGCAATCCATAAAACATAATAAAATTATGCTAAAATTAGCATTTTTACTGGATTGCTTCGT
>JAJIYK010000099.1 GCA_020881235.1 Rickettsia endosymbiont of Oxypoda opaca
TCTTTTATTAAATTCTTCCATTTTATTTTATAGCTCCTTTCTAATGTCTTATCTTCGCTGTTTATCCTCATACTCTTACTCCGTTGACTTTAGTTATTACATTATAACTTTTTGTCAACGAATTACGTAACCTTTACACGGTATGACATTGAAGGCATTTTTCGAGCCATGCAACAACACATTGACACGCATGTGCCTAGATATTTTCGTCTCTTACCACCAATACCGAAATACCCGAATGGCGAACGATTTTAGAAGCGTTAGGACCAAGCATATAATCCCTTAATTGCGGTCTTACTGCCGAGATAATTATTAAATCCGCTTCTACTTTGTTAGAATATTGAATTATTTCATCATAAACTGCTCCACGCCCGATATAATAATCTGCTTCAATTTCATCCGGTACATATTGTTTTATTAACTCTTTTACCTGTTCACGATGTTTTTCCTTCTGCTCTTTAACCCAATTTTTCGGTAAATAATCTTCGACCATTTTCATACCGAAGTCAGAAATTACATATATAAAATGTAATTTAGCTTGAAAGGTAGTAACAAAAGTTAGAGCTTTGGGTAATATTGCTTTTATAGATTTTTTATCTGCCAAATCTATCGGTATAATAATATTTTTATACATAATATTCTTTTATAATTTTATTGTCTATTTCGAACTGCTGCATGCTTCGGTAAAACAAAGTTACTAATATCTGCAAAATACTTAATATCTAAATCTTGTAACAAATAATTTGAATGTTTAAAGCTTGCAACATTCCGATGAAATGCTCCGATAAATTTATCTAATAATTCAAAATCCAAATCTTCCCTTGTAACCAAAATTGCCGGCACGATAACCGTAGTTTGATTTTCGGTAATTCCCGGATATAACCCTTCATGGAGTATTCCTTTACGGAAAGCTCTATTGCTTTTTATTAACTCGGTTATTTTAGCATTTTCAATAGAGACAAAATCAACTTCACAGCTATTAGCAATAAGACTTATTAAAGGATTAGGATGCCCAACCATCATCATTATAACGTCAATTTCTCGATTGCAGAATTTTTTAATAGAATCTTCGTAATTAATATCAACATCTATCGGCTCTTTAGTGAAATCATATAATTTACGCACGGCATCATAAGTAATATTACTACTAGAAAACACCGGTCCGTTAGATATTTTTTTTCCTTCAATATCGGCAAAAACTTTTATTTTATCGTCGTCTTTAGCAATAACGGTAAAAAATTCATCATATAAATTTAATACTTGTCGTAAATTTTGCATTTTTTCTTGATTTTGATAATAGCCTATGCCTTCAAAGGCTTCCACTGCAATATTTGACTGTACTAAAGCTAAATCTACTTTGCCTTCTTTCAATAATTTTAAATTTTCAACGCCGCCATTTGTCGGGACTACTTCACATTTAATATTTTTGTTGGCAATTTTAACAGTTTTGCATAAATCAAGACCGATCGCATAATAACCTTTTAAAATAGAACCGGTAGCAACTTTAATGGTTTGTTGGGCAGTTTTTGGTTCAGCTAAAACCTTGTTATAAACAAAAAATATACCAATAACGATCAAAAACACTAACCTTATATTCATAATATTGTATACTCCTGTGAAATGAAGAGTTGAAATACGCAGTTCAACGATAATTTAAGCTAAATATTTTTCCTTATCTAAGGTACCTTCACTATTATCAATAATCAAGGTAATTGTTGCATCTCCCGTAATATTAATTGTCGTACGTAACATATCTAATATTCTATCGATACCGGCAATAATAGCTACCCCTTCTATCGGCAAGTGAACCGATGAAAGCACCATCGGCAACATTATTAAAGAAGCCCCGGGAATACCGGCACCGCCGATGGAGCCAAGCGTAGAAGTTAAAATAATAACTAAATAATCGTGGGGAGCCAGTGTTATTCCCATCATTTGTGCAAAAAATATAGTAGTAAGAGATAAGTTTATGGCAAAACCGTCCATATTGATTGATGCCCCGAGAGGCAATACAAACGAAGTGCTAGCTTCGGAAATGCCTAATCGTTCACGGCAAACCTGCATAGTCGTTGCCAACGTCGCTTTACTGCTTGAGGTAGAAAATGCTAAAATTTGATATTCAAAACTTTTCTTATAAAACGGCACCGGTGATACTCGGCAAAATAAATAAATAAGTAAGCCAAAAATCAAATATTGAAATATCATTGCAACCACCACCGCCATAACTAGCTTCGACAAGCTAATCATGACTTCTATACCTTGCGTACCGACTATCCAAGCGGTTAAAGCGAAAGCTCCGTACGGCGATAATTGAATAACGAACGAGATCATCTTTAAAATCATTTTTGACATTAAATGAATCAAATCCGTAACCGGTTCTGCAGTAGTTCCCATTTTATTTAAAGTAATGCCGGTAAATATTGCAAAAAATACAATTTGTAAGACATCATCGTTGGCAAAAGCACCTATTGCATTATCCGGTACAATGCGTATGAAAAAATCAAATATATTAAAAGTAGCTGCAGTCGAAACAGTATGAGTAGCACCGAAATCCATATGAATTCCGTGACCGGGTTTTAATATAAGAGCTACCGCAAGACCAAAAACCGTAGCAAAAAAAGTTGTTCCCAAAAAAGCTAGTACTGCTTTCATTCCTACCCTGCCGAGAGCGGAAGAATCTTTCATACTAGTAATACCGGAAACCAAGCTAAAGAAAATTAAAGGTGCAATGATCATTTTAATCAAACGCAGAAAAATATCGCCTATCGGCTTAACATACGAAACATAGCTAGATAAATAAATACCGAATATAACCCCTAAGATCAACCCTAAGGTAACTTTTTTCCATAATTTCATTATTATACTTATTAAGTTTTAAATCTTTATTGTGTTGATGTCATCCCTTGTAAAGGTTACGTAATTCGTTGACAATTTTGTAAGAAAGCAAGAGGAGTTTTAGCTGCCAAAGATTGATGAGTTCTGATTTCATTATAATAAATTAAATACTCAAATAATCTATCTTGAAGCTCCTCTATATCCTTAAATCCTCCGCTTTCTAACAAATCATCTTTGATAGTACGCCAAAACCTCTCTACTTTCCCGTTAGTTTGCGGTCTATAGGGTCTCGTATAACTATGAATTACTCCAAGCTCTACTAACA
>JAJIYK010000100.1 GCA_020881235.1 Rickettsia endosymbiont of Oxypoda opaca
GCATTTCTTCTGCAGTCAGACCATGAAGCGGCAACCCTGAAAAAAGTTTAGCTGTTTCTGTTTCTTTATTTCCTGAAGCTTCTTTTTGCATTTCTTCCGCAGTCAGACCATGAGACGGCAACTCTGAAAAAAGTTTAACTGTTTCTTTTTCTTTATTTTCTGGAGCTTCTTTTTGCATTTCTTCTGCAGTCAGACCATGAAGCGGCAACCCTGAAAAAAGTTTAGCTGTTTCTTTTTCTTTATTTTCTGGAGCGTCTTTTTGCATTTCTTCCGCAGTCAGACCATGAAACGGCAACTCTGAAAAAAGTTTAGCTGTTTCTTTTTCTTTATCCTGTTTTACAATCCTTTCTTTAAGTATTCCTTTTTCAGTATTTAACATTTCAAGTGTTTCATTGATAGCTATTTTACCATCACCGATAACTTTTTCGCCACGATTGGTTTCATACTTTATTAGCTCTTCTAATATTACTACTTTATCTTTATCGCTTAATGAGTTATTGTTATTGGATAGGTCTTGAATAAATGCTTTTTTATCTTTCAATCCTTCTTTTGATAATTCTTCCGGCAATTTACCTTCAGGATTTTTCTGCAAATCAGCATATTTTTCAGATATAGCTTTATAGCCATCTACTATGCTTTTATCACCCTGCTCTTGGCTCATATTCATAACTTTATCGTTAGCTATTTCTTGCACAGTTTGTGATAAATTGACACCCTGCCCTTTATTTAAAGCAACTTCTTGCATCATTTCTTCATATTTGCCACGTGTTACCGGCATCGTGTAAATTTTCCCGCCATGCTCAACATATCCTATGGCATCTTTACCCTCACCTATAAATTTTATAGGCATCGGCGAGCTAACTTCCTTAAGTAGCGGCTTACCGTTTGGTCCTTCTTCATAATGAGCGGTAAAATATACTGCTTTATCTATAGGAGGTCTATTGCCGTTTTCATCCAACGCTACTATCGATAAGTGCATATTACCGGAAGCCCCGTTTAATTTTACCGGAAAATCTATTGTCCGGTAGGAATTAACCTTTACCTCTGTTCCGTCTGATTTTGTTACGGATATTGGATTAGTTTTATGCGTCGTTTCGGTTAAAGTACAAATTTCGCCATCGACATCATTGGTAATTTTTTGGGATTGGGTAGTGTTTTTATTAGCGTCTTCTCCTTTATCACCGTCCCATGCTATTGTTTTAAAACTATCTTTAAAATCTGTATGAACTTTTTTATAGCCGGCTATTTCGACGGCTTCAAACTTTTCCTTAGTTGCCGGATTATTAAGAGCCGCATTAACTAACTTTCTTTTTTCTTCATCATCTTTAAGATTCTTTAAAAATTCTCTAAATTTCTCATCATCTTTTATTTGCTCGATCAAAATTTTGTGAGCTTGTTCTTCTAATTTTAGGTTTTCTAGATTTTTAGAATCTGCTAAATACTCTCTTAATATATCTCTTTGTTTTTGCAGAATTTCTTCCCTAATAGCCTTAGTAATCGGATCAACTGCTTCTTCACTACTTACTGAAGCAGATAAAGCATTAAGCTCCGGAGTGGATATCGTCTGCGACTTCTGCGACTGAAAAATACTATCTCCTGCTTCCGGAGTAGTTTGTGCTGCTATCTCTGTATCGGTTTCGTTACTCATATCATCTCCTTAATTATTGAAATAATTAAACTTATTTAACAGTAAGTTTAAAATTTAATTATTTCAAGTTAAAAATAGCATTGTTGCATGGCTCGAATTTTTGCAAAGCGTTCGGTGTCATGCCGTGACTTGATCACGGCATCCAGTTTTATTAAGATTTTTTCTGGATACCGTGGTCGAGCCACGGTATGACAACATACTTGTAATAACCATAATACGGTAAATTATGAGCCACACAACAACACCGTTAAAACTTAATAATGACAATTTTTTTGCCCACTATTTTCTATTGCCGCATTATATTCTTTATTTAATTCTTTTGTTGCCCAAATCCATATTGAGCAAGTAATAATAAATATTATCATTAAACACAGAGAAATCGACTGATAACTTGCGGAAGGCAAAATAATAAAAACTATTGATTGTAAAAATGCACTAGCGGACTTACCAAGTTTTGTACCTACTACGTCGGCGGCGGCTTTACCTTTTATCTTTAATTCGTTATCAAGAGGCACATAAGACATTTCTTTTGTCGAATCGAATAAGGTATATTTACTGGATTTACTAAGCACGTTTTGAATAGCACCGATTGTTACGGCAATTAAAGTCGGATCGGCAAAGACGAAACTTGCTACTATTATCGCTGCAAATCCTTCAAAATTATTGACGGCAAAAAATAATAAACCCGTTATAAAAACCATTAGCGGCGTAATGATAGCGGCCGTAAGCCAGCCTAGTTTTCTGACAATATTTGAACCTAAAATAACAAATATAAGGGTTAGTATGCCGGTATAGCTTAAATAGCTACCGATAAAAGCGGCATATTCGGTGGGAGTCTTATAAATCTTTGTTGCCGTAGCTTTCCAAGGACCTTCGACTAGATTTATCGCTATCCCATAGCAAATAAGTAGAGTCGCAATTAATCTTATATGCCTTGACGATAAAATCATTTTGAAACTCTCAACAATTGTCATTGATTGCTTCTTGACCTTAAAGCGTAATAATGCAATATGTTCTTTATCTAATATTTTATGATTAAGTAACCAAAAAGTTTTAATAGCCAAGAAGCCTAAAATTAAAACTATAGTTAATATAACTTGGATTGAAATAGTGTTATAAGATGCTTGCAAAGCAAATTTACCGGTAACATATTTATTTATATATTCAAGGTTTGTTAAAAACTGTCCCGCTAAATAAAGCCCTGTCTGTCCGAGCAACCCAAATAACGGATAGAATCTTTTTGACTCTTCGACCGTAGTAACGTTATTAACGAATTGCCAGAAAAGTAAGGCAAAAACTACGTTCGGCCATAATTCAGCGATAATATAAAATAAGGAAAAGCTCCAATTCGATAAAAGCAGGATAAACCATTTAAGATTAGGAAAAGACTGAATTAATGATTGAGCAGTATCGGCATTTAGATGCAGCATTTCATAATTCGGAAAAATAGCAAAAGCAAAAAGTGCAAAGAATGCTAAAAAAATTGACATAATAAGGTAAAAGATATTTTCACCTTTCATATGATTGACAAGCTTAACGTAAATAGCCGTGACTAAAAAGGCGGCCGGCATCACTCCCCAAAATTTAAGGAAAGAAATAGTCTCTACGCCGATCATAGTGTTAACGATGCTATCCTTTAAAGCTCTGATTAAATTTTGAATAAATAAAATACAGAACATTAATAAGGTTATAGCTAAGAACTTAGAAAGCTCAATGCGTTCTATGGGCCAAATATAGTCTAAAAATTTGTTGATTTTAGTAGTAGATTTATCTAGATTAGTTTTTAACGATGAAGAAGAATTTTTCGAAATGTCTGGGATAATTGCCATCTTTCAGCCTAACCTACATGTTGCTTGGTTAGAGCTCCATATTAAAGATTTTTCTTATTTAAGTCAAGTGTAAATTATCAAAACATCGTCATTGCAAGGAGCTGTAGGCATTGTTACATGGCTCGGATTTTTGCAAAGCATTCGGTGTCATGCCGTGACTTGATCACGGCATCCAGTCTTTTTATTAAGGTTTTTTCTGGATGCCGTGATCAAGTCACGGCATGACACCGTACTTGTAATAACGTGAGAATAATATCAAATATGAACAGTTATTGGCTAAATATCTATAAACCCAAAGGTATAAGCTCGGCAAAAGCCGTTGCGATAATTAAACGGCTACTTGGTAAGGTAAAAATCGGTCATGCAGGAACTTTGGACGTAGAGGCGGAAGGCATTTTACCTTTAGCTGTCGGTGAAGCGACAAAATTAATGCAAATACTAATCGATGCTAAAAAAACTTATATTTTCACTTTGCAATTCGGCTCACAAACTGATAGCGGTGATTACAGCGGTAAAATAATAAATACCACTAGTTATATTCCTTCTAAAGAAGAAGCTTTTGGTGTTTGCTCTAAATTTACCGGTATAATCTCACAAACTCCGCCGGCTTTTTCGGCTATTAAAGTTAACGGTGTTAGATATTATAAACTTGCAAGGCAAGGATTAGCTACAGAATTAAAAGCACGAAATATAACGATTTACAACCTAAAATGTATTAATTTCGATGAAGAAAAAGCGACTGCTACTTACTGTGTCGAATGCTCAAAAGGTACTTATATAAGGACTTTAGCAGAAGATATGGCATTATCCTTGCAAAGTTTAGCATTTGTGATAGAATTACGCCGTACTCAGGTTGGGGCATTTAAAATGGAAAATGCTATTATAATGTCAAAACCTGAAGAATCAAAGCAAGAGATAACAAAAGAGTTTCTTGAGGAAAAGAGTATAAGAATTGAGGCAATACTGGACGACATCCTGGTTCTTGATGCTAATTCAGTGCAAGCACAACAAATTAAACACGGACAGCAATGTTATTTTAATTATGAAAATGATGTTACTCTTTTATGGGTTCGTTATGAAGGTGTTTTGCTTGCTATCGGTAGCTTAAACAAGAATTGCTTTAATTCTATGCGTGTGTTTAATTTAATAAAATAAGGAGATTTATCGATGTCGATTACAGCTGAGCGTAAACAACAACTAATTAAAGAATATGCCCTTACGGAAGCCGATACGGGGTCTAGCGAAGTACAATGTGCTATTTTAACCGAGAGAATCAACAACTTAACTGAACATTGTAAGGTTAATCTTAAAGATTTTACCACCAGAAGAGGGTTGTTAATTTTAGTCGGTCGTCGTCGCAGATTACTAAATTATATTAAGAAAAAAAGTGTAAGTAATTATTTAGAGCTAATAGGTAAACTCGGAATTAGAAAGACACGTTAGGGATTTCAAGGTAGAACTCCTTGCGGTGTCCCGTGTAAAGGTTACGTAATTCGTTGACAAAAAGTTATAATGTAATAACTAAAGTCAACGGAGTAAGAGTATGAGGATAAACAGCGAAGATAAGACATTAGAAAGGAGCTATAAAATAAAATGGAAGAATTTAATAAAAGA
>JAJIYK010000101.1 GCA_020881235.1 Rickettsia endosymbiont of Oxypoda opaca
AAGCTGAGCTAGAATGATATTGAAAAATTAAAAAAACATAAGACACTATGAAAAAAGAATTACCGTTTAAAATTGTTTATGCCGAGGAGAAGGATAAAAACCATCAATCTATCATTATCGAGGCTTTTAATAAAGATGCTAGAGAGAAAAAGGGCTTAGAAGGAGATATTAAATCTTTTTCTTTTTCATGTTTTGATAAGGATGAAAATTTTATTGCAGGAATTAGCGGTATGAGTTCTTGGGGTGGGCTTTATATTGGTTCACTGTTTGTAAATGAAGATATAAGGGATCAGAATTACGGTACTTTACTAATGCAAAAAGCTGAAGATTTAGCACGTGAACGAGACTGTAATTTTACCCATTTAATAACTATGGACTGGCAAGCAAAACCATTTTACGAAAAATTAGGCTATAAAGTTGAATTTACCAGACATGGCTATGAGAAAGGCTCTATATTATACTCTTTAAGGAAAGATTTATGACACTAAAATGTGGGATTGTGGGCTTGCCGAATGTCGGCAAATCGACGTTATTTAATGCACTAACGGCGAGTCAATCGGCGGATGCGGCGAATTATCCGTTTTGTACTATTGAGCCTAATAGTGGTATAGTTTCCGTGCCTGACGAGCGTTTGCAACGACTAGCAAGCCTTGCCGGCTCTGCAAAACTTATCCCCTCTTATATAGAATTTGTTGATATTGCCGGGCTTGTTAAAGGAGCGAGTAAAGGCGAGGGACTCGGCAATAAATTTTTAGCTCATATAAGGGAGGTAGATGCAATTTTGCATGTGCTACGCTGTTTTGAGGATACGGATATTACGCATGTTCATGATAAGGTTGATCCGATACATGATTTAGAAATAATTGAAACGGAATTAATACTCGCCGATATAGAATCGGTAGAAAAACGTTTAGCTGCGAGCGAAAAACGCTTAAAAACAGGTGATAAAGCACTAAAAGATCAAGTAGAATTACTAAAGGAAATATATAAGGTATTAGCTGACGGCAAGCCTGCACGAGTGCTTAATAATATTTATAATCAAGAAGATATAAAGCAGCTGCAATTACTAACCTCAAAACCGACTTTATATATTTGTAATGTCCTTGAAAAAGATGCAGCAATAGGCAATGCATTAACAAAATTAGTAGCTGAAAGAGCAGCAAAGGAAAATGCTAAATGCGTGGTTATTTCCTCAAAAATAGAAGCCGATATTGCTTTACTTGAGCATCAAGAAGAAAAAGAAGAATTTTTAAAAGATATCGGGCTTGAGGAAACGGGGTTAAGCAAAGTTATTAAAGAGGCGTATAATCTGCTAAATCTTAAAAGCTTTTTTACGATCGGTCCAAAAGAGGCTCATAGCTGGACTTTTAAAGACGGTACTTTTGCACCCGCTGCAGCCGGCATAATTCATACGGATTTTGAAAAAGGCTTTATCCGTGCAGAAGTTATCGGCTATGAAGATTATATAAATCTAGGTAGCGAAGCAAAAGCTAAAGAAGTCGGGAAGATGCGATTAGAAGGTAAGGAATATAAAATGCAAGACGGTGATATAGTACATTTCAGATTTAATGTTTAAATACGAGCAGTATACCAATTCCCCAATGTCGTTCCTCCAGTGTTGTTGCGTGACTCGAATTTTTGCAAAGCGTACGGTGTCATACTGTGGACTAGTGTACAAACGTTGAAAAAAGACCGTGTCATGCCGTGACTTGGTCACGGCATCCAGTCTTTTTATTAAGGTTTTTTCTGGATACCGTGGTCAAGCCACGGTATGACACCATACTTGTTATTGCCATAATACGGTAAATTATGAGCCACGCTACAACGCCGTATCCACGCAGGAATGACACGAATCCAAGCTATTTAGGTTAAACTAGTA
>JAJIYK010000102.1 GCA_020881235.1 Rickettsia endosymbiont of Oxypoda opaca
CCACGGAATCCAGTCTATAATGTCATAAAAAGACTCTAAAATAAGCCTAATACTGCTTTATTTTTCTGGATGCCGTGATCAAGGAACTAGAATGACACAGCCTTTTCTTTAACGTTCGTACAACACAGGGTCAAGCCACGGTATGACATTGAAGCCATTTTTCGAGCCATGCAACAACGCCGCCTTGCCATGACGTTTATGGGGGTACGCAATAATGTAAGCTTGTTTAGATATATGAAATTATGGACTTAAATTTTGAACTAAAACGTAAAATTTTCCACTTATCTGCTTTAGCAGTGCCTTTATGCTATCTATTCACCTCTAGGTTAATTGCCGTTTTATTGTTATTCATAGCGGTAGCGGCTACTTTATATCTTGATATATCTCGGCATTATAATGGGACGATTAGAGAATTTGTAACTAAATTTTTTACAAAAATTATGAGATCGGAAGAGGCTAGCGGCTCATTTCGCTTAAGCGGCGTTAGCTTTATGATGCTGGGCTTTTTTGTAACGGCACTTCTTTTTCCTAAAAATTTAGTAATTTGTTCGTGGCTAATTTTGATAATCTCTGATTGTTTAGCGGCGTTAGTCGGGATAAAAATAGGTGAGCCTTTAGATAACGGCAAATCAATAGCGGGAGCAAGTGCTTTCTTAAGCTCGGCGGTTTTTATCAGTATTCTAGTCTATTTTTTCATCGGGTTTAATACAAGCTTTATCGTTATAATAATTAGTTCTATAGCTGCAACCGCCGTTGAGTTCTATTCAAAACAAATCGGTGTTAACGATAATTTGTCGATTCCGCTTGCTTATTGTCTTTCTACCGTTATTTTTAGTTTTATATTATAGTATACTCAAATGATTTCAAGAATCGAAGTTTATTTTGAGGGGCGACTGGCGTTGTTGCATGGATACTCCAAACGTCATTGCGAGCGACTGAAGGCAAAGGCATTGTTGCGTGGATCATAATATGGTTATTACAAGTATGGTGTCATACCGTGGCTTGACCACGGTATCCAGAAAAACCTTAATAAAAAGACTGGATGCCGTGATCAAGTCACGGCATGACACCGAGTGCTTTGCAAAAAATCGATACACGCAACAACACCGAGGCGACTGTGCGGAGCGTACACGCAAGTAACGTGGCTACCTGCGGACTTACAAAGGCGACGATGCCAATTTTTCAAGCTCAACGAGTATATATGAGAGTTCCGTTAGAATTTTATGAACTTTTAAGAAATCGTATTAATATCTCGGATGTAGTGAGGCAAAAGGTAACCTTAACTAGAAAATCCGGTAATTATATCGGTTTATGTCCCTTTCATAGAGAAAAAACTCCTTCCTTCACAGTTAACGATTCTAAACGATTTTATTATTGCTTCGGTTGTGCGGCATCCGGTGACGTAATAAAATTTAATGCTCAAATTAGCGGCTTATCTTATTCGGAATCAGCCGTAAAGCTTGCTAGTGATTACGGTATAGAATTACCCAAATTAACTGAGCAGCAAAAAGAGCTTTATGAAGAATCCGATGAGATTTTAAATATTTTAGAACTGGCTAATAAGTTTTTTCGATCGCAAATTTCCCCTAAAATATTAAATTATTTACATAGTCGAGCTATTAAGGAAGAAACAATAAAAGAGTTTTCAATAGGCTTTGCACCGGCGAATAAAGAATTACAGAAATTTTTTAAGGAAAAAGGCATCGAGTCCGTAAAGCTTGAAAAAGCCGGATTGATAGGCAAAAGAGAAAACGGCAAAATATACGAAATATTTTACGATCGGATAACTTTTCCTATTAGGAATATATATAATAAAATAGTCGGCTTCGGCGGTAGAGTAATCGGCGATGGCATGCCTAAATATTTAAATTCTCCGGAAACTATAGTATTTCAAAAAAGTGAAACTCTGTACGGCGAAAATAAAGCAATTAGTAGTAGCTATAAAAAGAATCGCTCAATTTTAGTTGAAGGTTATTTTGATGTTATTGCTCTCTATCAAGCCGGATTTAATGAGGCGGTCGCAAGTTTAGGTACGTCCGTTACTGAAAGCCATTTGCAAAAATTATGGCGTGCCGGGGATGAGATTATATTATGCCTTGACGGAGATGTTGCCGGAGTAAAGGCAAGTATAAGAGCAATTAATCTTGCTTTACCGTTAATAAATAGTAATAAAAAGATTTCTTTCGTTAGATTACCGGCGGGCTTGGATCCTGATGATGCCGTTAATAAAAATAATACGGAATTTTTTACAAATCTAGTAGAAAAAAGAATTAGCCTATCAGAAATGATTTGGGATATAGAATATAGCGGCAAAGTTTTTAGAACCGCAGAAGATAAGGCTGTTTTGGAGAGGAATCTGAAAAATTATTGTGCAAAAATAGCAGATAGAGATTTAAGTACTAATTATTACAGATTTTTTAAAGATCAAATATGGCAAAATTTAGTTAGTAGAGGGAAGAGCGGTACTAAAAATTTAAATATTATTCCTGCAAGCCCTGATTATTCAGAATTCGAGATATTAGAACATGCATTTTGTGCTATATTGGTTAAATTTCCGGAGATGTTGAAAAACGGCGATGCACGAGATTTTTTATTGAATTTAAATTTTAATAACAAACTACTCGAGGAGTTTCGTAACTGGTATTTTGAAGAAATTATCGATACTAATATAGAGGTGGACAATATTAGTATGATTGTGGAAAATACTAGCTTTTTTGATATTTTTTTACTATTATCAAGCTCTGATAGTCTGTTTTTAGGTATGCCGTTTAATAAATATAATGTTCGTTTAGACTTATTTTGGCAATGGTTACTTAAAAAACATTATCTGGTATCATTAAAACAAGAATATGTTTCTATTATTCAAACCGGCGACAATGAAGGATTTGAAAAAGCTTTATTGTACCAAAAAGAAATTTTGAAAGTTGCAAGTGAACTTCAAATTTTAAATGAATCTTTTAACAATTGATCTAGGTATGTAACGTATGAGTAATATAAATAAGGATGTAGATAAACTAGATAATTTGGTTAAAAAAGCTAAAGCTAAAAAAACAGCCATAACTTATGACGATTTAAATAAAGCTCTTCCTATTAATAAAAATTTAACGGTAAACGACCTAGAAAAGGCAATATTGAAATTTTCCGATGCCGGAGTTGATATTTTAGAACCGGGAGAAGAGGACGAAATTAAGTTAGATATAGGCATGGATGAAGAATTTAAGTTAGTTAGTAATGTTGATCAAGAAGTGGAAGATGAAGTTGAAGAAGAAGCTTTAGGCACTACTGACGATCCGGTAAGGTTATATTTAAAAGATATGGGCGGAGTCGATCTTTTAACTCGTGAAGATGAAATAGAAATAGCTAAGAGAATCGAAGGCGGGCGGAAGTTAATGATTTCATCATTATGTGCAAGCCCTGTTGCTATGAAATTTTTCATAACATGGTATGAAGATTTAGTTAACGAAAAGATGTTATTACGTGATTTGATCGAGATAGAATCTAATATAATACATGAGGAAGAGATAGACCTTGAAGACGATCCAACTATTGATCCCGAAATTGACGAACACGAAGAAAGCGGGTTAGCGATATCTACTATGGAATCGCAAATACTACCGAATGTTATTGAACGTATGAAAAGAATATCGAATATATGCGAAGATTTAGTAATGGAGGCAAAAAATTATTATGCCAAGCCTCCTCAATCAAAAACATTACAAACTAGTAAAAAATATATAGCTAATTTAGAGTTATTAGTAAATGAAATTTCGGATATTCATTTTAATACCAAAAGAACGGAAGAAATTCTTAGTAAAATGTATAGCATAAATCGGGATTTAATAAATAAAGAAACGGCATTTTTAAAATTAGCCGAAAAATATGGTATCACCCGTCAAAACTTTTTAGGTGAATATATCGGCGTCGTTATCAATACTGCTTGGAAAGAGCAGATGAAAAAAAACAAAAAATCCGGTTGGAAAGAGCTAATTAATAAGGAATCAGATTATATTGATCAGATGATTAATGAATTATCTTCTATAGAAATGAATATAGGTCTTTCGGTAATTGAATTTAAAAAATTGGTAAATACTATCCAAAAAGGTGAGCGGCAAACTTTGCAAGCAAAAAAAGATATGATAGAAGCCAATTTGCGACTTGTTATATCGATTGCTAAAAAATATGCCAACAGAGGTTTACAGTTTTTAGATTTAATTCAAGAAGGCAATATCGGCTTAATGAAGGCGGTAGATAAATTTGAGTATCGTAGAGGCTATAAATTTTCTACTTATGCAACTTGGTGGATTAGGCAAGCTATAACGAGAGCCATCGCCGATCAGGCAAGAACTATACGTATCCCCGTACATATGATTGAAACAATCAATAAAATCATTCGTACTTCAAGACAAATGCTTAATGAACTCGGTTATGAGCCTACCGCAGCAGAAATTGCAGCTCGCTTATCGATGCCGATTGATAAGGTACGCAAAGTAATGAAGATAGCAAAAGAACCTATAAGTCTAGAAAACCCCGTAGGAGACGACGGTGGTAGCTTCCTAGGCGATTTTATTGAAGATAAAAATGCCGTAGCACCTCTTGATGCTGCGATTCAATCAAATTTACGGGAAGTGACGACCAGAGTGCTTGCGACCTTAACGCCTCGAGAGGAAAGAGTGCTTAGAATGCGTTTCGGTATAGGTATGAATACCGATCATACTCTAGAAGAAGTAGGGCAGCAATTTTATGTAACTAGAGAGCGTATACGGCAAATCGAATCAAAAGCTTTGCGTAAATTAAAGCATCCGATTAGGTCGAAAAAGCTTAGTAGCTTTAGAAGTAACGGAAAACGTGGCGATAATCCGGATTCTCTAATAGGAGGATAACTGTACGAACTTAAAGAAAAGGCTGTGTCATGCCGTGGCTTGACCCTGTGTTGTACGAACGTTTAAATTAAATAGGTAAAATTCTGTCATTCCGTGGCTCCGACCACGGAATCCAGTTTTATAACGTCATAAAAAGGCTCTAAAATAAGTCTAATATGGCTTTATTTTTCTGGATGCCGTGATCAAGTCACGGCATGACACAGCCTTTTCTTTA
>JAJIYK010000103.1 GCA_020881235.1 Rickettsia endosymbiont of Oxypoda opaca
CAGAGAATCCTTGATAAAAAGACTGGATACCGTGGTCAAGCCACGGTATGACATTAATCCGATCGAGCTAAACGCAATAATTACAAATATAGTCAGTAGGTAAATCCCTCTCTCCGGAGAAAAAGCAAAAGAATGGATAGAAGTAATAAAACCGGAACGCACTAAAAAGGTGCTAAATACTACTAATAAAAAAGTAAGAATCGATAAAATTATTGTCCAGCTTTGCATTCGTTCTGTTTTTATCGTCACTAAAATTGAGTGGTGGAGAGCAATAGCTGATAACCACGGAAATAACGAAATATTTTCGACCGGATCAAAAAACCAAAGCCCACCCCAGCCAAGTTCTCTATAAGCCCACCAGGATCCTAAGGCAATTCCGATAGTCGTAAATAAAATACCGATATTGGCGAAAGTTTTTAATAATTTTATGTCATTCCTGCGAAGGCGGGAACCCAGGCTTAATTTTGAGTGTTTTTTTCTGGATTCCTGCTTTCGCAGGAATGACAAAGGAGAAGAGAATGACATAAGAGAGGATAACGACAAAGGAGAGGAAAATGACGTAATGGAGCGTAATAAAATTATACATGCACAGGTAAAGGGTACTACATAACTAACATATCCCAAATATAATATGGGGGGATGGATGCTAAGTGCAATATCTTGCAGCATCGGGTTTAACCCTAAACCTTGAGTCGGTGCAAATGAAAAAGCATTAAAGGGGTTGGAAGTAAAATAAATAAAACTGCCGAATAGTAATTGTAATATCGATAAAATAAGAATGGCTAGCTGCTTGTCTTGTTTATCGTTAATTAAGCAAACATAACAACAGCTAATAATTTGTAGTAAACATAGCCATAATAAAATTGAGCCTTCATGGCTTGACCAGCTACCGGCAATTTTAAATAGCAAGGGTTTTAGCGTGCTAGAGTTTAAAAAAACGGTTTGTAAAGAAAAGTCTGATACGACAAAACTGTAAACTAGCAAGGTGAAGGATAATAAAGTGCTGAAAACGCTAAGGTAGAAGGATAAGAGGGGCATTGTCATACCGTGGCTTGACCACGGTATCCAGGACTTGCCTTTCTGGACCCCGTGGTCAAGCCACGGGGTGACACCTTTTTGGCTAACAAGCCGACATAACAACAAAACCACCGCCATGCCGCTTGCAATCATTGCAAGTATCTGAAAAAAATTACCGATATCACTCACCGTTAATTATTCCTTCGGTTGCCGGTAGAACGGTAATTTTTACGCTCTCAATCTTGTTGGCTATTTTTCTATTAATAACAATAGTTAAATTAAATATTTCAATTACCTCGCCTTGACTTGGAATACGGGCAATTTTATGAATAATTAAGCCGGCGATAGTATTTGCGTTATTATCCGGTAAATTCCAGTCTAATTCTCTATTAATATCTCTGATAGTCGTAGTGCCGTTAATGATAAATTCTGAATCGGATTGTTTAATAATTTCATTATTGTGGCGGTCATGCTCATCGGTAATTGGTCCGACAATTTCTTCTAAAATATCCTCAAGCGTAATAATGCCTTGCAGATCGCCATACTCATCAACGACGCAAGCAAAATGGTTGTTGCGTTCTCTAAAAGCATGTAATTGGTGGACGACTAAAGCATTTTCCGGAATAAACCAAGGAGGAGTTACTAATTCCTTAATGTTAATTTTTTTTGCATCATTGTTATTGTCATATAAAGCACGTAGTAAATCCTTTAAGTGCAGAATACCGATTATATTGTCCCTATTATCTTGCCACAAAGGTACGCGGGTATTGGAACTTAAGGCTAAAGCATTTTTTACTATTACCTCATTCGGTAAATCTATATTGATCGCTATAATATTACTTCTATGCGTCATAATTTCCGATACTACCATATTTCGGATATCTAAAATCCCTCCTAACATATTACGATCGGACTTGTAAACATTGCCTTCCTGATGGTAATGCTCAATCACTCCTCTAACTTCTTCGGTACCTGATATTTGGGACTTTAAGTTAATACGAAATATGAAACAAAATATTTTGATAATATAATCGAGGGTGGCATTAATAGGCTTTAGGATTTTCAAAAAAACTATAATAGTCGGAGCCATAAATAATGCTAATTGTTCGGCTTTAGCAACCGCTATTGCTTTCGGTACTACTTCACCGAAAACGATTATTATAAAAGCCATGACGGCTGAGGCAACTATTGTGCCGCTATGTCCGAGAAAACTAATAAATAATGAGGTTGCAATAGTGGTGCAAACGGTATTAATTAAACTATTACCGATTAATAAAGTCCCAATAACTTTTTCTTTCTTTTTAAGGACTTCCAAAACGAGCGTTGCACGTTTGTTACCTTCTATTTTTAGCTTTTGAATTTTTCCCGGAGATGAGGCGGTAATAGCAGTTTCCGTAGCGGCAAGGAGTGCAGATATACCCATCATTATAATAATAATGATTACTAATAATGTAGTCATTTTTTTGACACAGATGTAAATTTGTTTATAGAACTTAGATTATATTAGTAATAAAATTTTTTACCTAATGTTTTTTTATTATTATGTGGGCATGAAGGATGGGTAGAAGCTTATTTGCCTTGACTTTGTTGCATGGTTCAAATTTTTGCAAAGCGTATGGCATCCAGTTTTTATTAAGGTTTTTTCTGGATACCGTGGTCAAGCCACGGTATGACATTATACTTCATGACACCATACTTGTAATAACCATAATACGGTAAATTATGAGCCACACAACAACGCTATCATCACTATTAAAACTTGCCTAATTATCCGCGTGTTCGTTCTTTGTTGTTGCTACCGGTATTAATACGTGAGATAAAACTTGAATCTTGCGTGTTCATATTATTGCCAACTTCTTTAGCTTGTTGTTTTGCGAATTCTTGGCTTAATATTCCTGCTTGAGCTTTTCTTAATTCTATTCCCATATTTTTAGCTCGGTCTGTAGAAAGAATTTCTTGACCTTTAGCGAGTTTAATTAAATTATCGCAGACAAATACCCCGCAATCATGTGCATTTTCTTGTTGTTTTGTTTGTAAATCTATAGTTATTGCATTTGGTGCAACGTTCTTTATTAAACTTGTTAAAGCGGTTCTATTACTGATAGGATTACCTATAGGATCATTATAAGTAAACGTTACTTCCTCATTTTCTTTATTGTAAGTTGCTATTAAGCCCGTCCAGTGTTCTCCGCCGGTTTCAATAGGAATAACGGCAGCTTCTTTCCCCGCCTTCACCTGAGCAATAGTATTATTCAAGACTGCTGTAACTATTTCATCTCTACTAGGATTTGAAGCTAACGATATAGCGGGTTGAATAGATACTTTATTTTCATCCAAAGATCCTTTCAAAATATGTTGAATTTGATAATCCTCATATAGGTAATTAGCTTTTTTTACGTTATCAATATCACCGGCACTAATATCTAAAAGAAGACCTTTATCTTGTATAGAGTTAGGATCAATAGCAATAGAAATAGATGAGGCAGGAGGAGCAATAATACTGCTTCTTCTTTCTTCAGTCGACTTTGTTACTTGTTGTTCCGCTTGTATGGATTTTGTATATTCTTCTTGCGTAATACCTATTTCTTCCCAAGGGGTTTTATTAGAGGGCGTTGCTAATTGTGCATTCATTGTTTTAGCTTCTTCTTGCTTCTTGCCAAATATTTCTTTAATTGTACTGACTATTTCTTTAAAATAATTAAAAACTTTCCTAAAAAAGCTTACAGATTGTGGTTTATATTCTTCTACCGCTTCCGGCTTTATTGCTTCTGTTAAAGGTTGCGGCTTTGCATTAGGAATATTAGTATTAGGTCGGCTAGAAGGCGATTGGTCGTCACTTGGTATATTAGGACTCATATCTTTCTCCATATTTGCAATTTTTTGTTTATCCGAAAGATCAAAATATATATCTACAGGATTTATTTCGGCTTTACTTAAATCTTTTTGGAATTGTTCAGATAATTGCAATACGTATTTTTCTAAGTTCTTAGCACCGTTTGCTTGGTCTTTTAAAATTTCTTCAACTTCTAATTTTATACCGAATAATTGATTCGGGTTGTCAATACCGAATTTGAGGGCTATGACATTACTAGCTCCTTCTACTGAAAGCGGGTTGCTCTTTATAACTATTCGACTATTCTGATTTTTAGCAGCCTTTACTAGTTCGTCTAATTTAGCTTTATCAGGTAATGACCCTGAAATTAAAATATTAACCGGTTTCTGTAAAATTTTTGATATTACGCTATTTGCGTCTGATATAGTTTGAATATTAGTAGTTTTCTCTCTAGCTATATCTCCGTGAGAAATAGCATAATTTTGATCTTGCTCATTAGCAAAAAATACATGCTCAACTTTTGCTAACAGCTCTTTCCAAATATTTTCTAACTTCGGATTTTGTAGTAACGGTTTATAATTACCAAAGGTGAGAGAAGTTTTTATGCCAAGAATTTCAAAATTTGTTAAATCTTGTAAATCAAATATAGGGTAATGATCATTTGAAGGATGTTGAATATTAAGTATCGGCATTCGACGCCCTGATTCTTCAATTATTTCTCTTAAAATTCGATCTTTATCAGATATATTGCTTTCTTTATTTGGTTTAAGTGCAATAACGGATATTTTTTGTTCAGCTTCTTTTTTATTTACTCTTTGTAATATTTCATCTTTACCGCCTAAAGAAAGAGTAAATATTATAGGAACATTTTCTTTTTGTTTAGTCATGTATTAACCTTATTTAAAAAGTATTAAATAATTTACCCCATTATGATAATTTTTAAAACTTAAATCAAGGTTTATTACTAACCTTTGTCTTTATAACGATTGACTAAAAAATATAATATTATTTTATTTTTAATGTTCCATGCTTTAATTCATATACTTTATCCATTTTATGTGCTATTTCGTGGTTATGGGTGACCATAATAATAGCGGTATTTTGTTCTTTTGCAACTTTAAGGAGCAAATTAAATACTTCATTACTAGTTTTAGGATCAAGATTACCTGTGGGTTCATCCGCTAAAATGATTTTAGGTTTGTTAATTAAGCTGCGAGCAATAGCAACACGCTGCTGCTCGCCTCCTGATAATTCTCCGGGCATATTATGTGATTTTTTAACTAAGCTAAGGCTAAGTAAAATCTCTTCTGCTTCTTTTATTGCTTCTTCTTCATCACCTCCGGCGATTAATTTCGGTAAGATAATATTCTCAAGGGCGGTAAAATCCTTAAGCAAATGGTGTTGTTGATAAATAAAGCCTAAATGATACAGTCGGATTAGATGGTTTTGTTTCTGATCCGTATTCGGTATAGTGACTTCTCCATTTGTCGGTTTATCAAGGAGACCTGCAATATGTAGTAAAGTCGATTTACCGCTACCGGAAGAGCCGATTATTGCAATTAATTCACCTTCGTTAACGGTCAGGTTAAGATCGTCTAGCACTCTAACAAGCGTGTTTCCTTGCTTATATTGTTTTGAAATGTCTTTTAAAATTAAAACAGCTTTACTCATATCTTAAGGCATCCACAGGATTTAATTTAGAAGCTTTGTAAGAAGGATAAATCGTTGCTAAGAAGCATAATATTATCGATAAAGAAGTAATTAATGCTATATCCTCTATTCTTACTTCCGAAGGTAGAGTATAGAGAAAATAAATTGCAGCTTCAAAAAGTTTAGTACCGGTTATTTTTTCTAAACAAGTTTTAATAGTTTGAATATTATAGGAAAAACCCGTACCGAGTATTACGCCGAGCATAGTACCGAGTAGACCGATAAACATACCGTTACAAATAAAAATGATCATAATTTGTTTAGTACTTGCACCGATAGTTCGCAATATTGCGATATCCGAAGTTTTATCTTTAACTAGCATAAATAAGCTAGAAATAATATTAAAAGCAGCAACCGTAATAATTAAAGAAAGAATGGTGAACATTGCTATCCGCTCAACCGCTAGTGCATTTAAAAATTGCATGTGTAATATTTGCCAGCTAGTTACTCTTACGTCGCTACCTAGTAATTGCTGCACTTTATATGAATAGAGAAGAGATTGGTCAGGGCGTGCGGTATTGAGCTCAATAAGGTTAATATTATTGCCAAGTGATAAAAAATTTTGTGCGGCTTCTAGAGGCATCAAGATAGCTGTACTGTCATAATCATACATACCGCTGGTAAAAATAGCGATAACTTTAAACTCTTTCGAGCGTGGTATACTACCGAAAGCCGTCGAAATCGCATTCGGTGAAATTAGCTTAAGCTTATCGCCGACATTAACGCCGAGATTACTTGCTAGCTGGCTCCCTAAAGCTATGACGTTTTTACCGTGAAAATTGTTAAAACTACCGAAATTGACATTTTTTAAGATTTCGTTTTTAACCTTTAAGTCTTTTATATCAATACCTTTGATAAGTGCACCGCTATTATTTTTTTTTCCAAGTGCCAAAGCTTGTCCGTGTGCCATGATAGTTACGTGTTTTACGTAATCCTGCTTAAGCAACTTAGTTTTAATTTCTTGATAATCATCGATAACGCTTGCCGTCGGACTGACCACTATATCACCGTTTAAACCGATAATATTTTTGGTAAGCTCGGTATGAAAGCCGTTCATGACCGACATTACCACTATCAAAGCTGCAACGCCGATAGTTACTCCGAGCAATGAAAAACCGGCAATAATAGAAACAAATTTTTCATTTTTCTTGGCTCTAAAATATCTAAACGCTACTTTTAAAATAAAATTTTTATTAGTCATCTTGAATATTAAAGTTAAATTTTTTACTATGTTATTGTGAAGAAGCATTGTTGTATGGTTCGAATTTTTGTAAAGCGTACGGTGTCATGCCGTGACTTGATCACGGCATCTAGTCTTTTTATTAAGGCTTTTTCTGGATACCGTGGTCAAGCCACGGTATGACACCATACTTGTAATAACCATAATACGGTAAATTATGAGCCACGCAACAAAGCCGGTTTAACCACGGCTTGATACCAAGTGTTGTCTTACTAATCTTTTTGAATAGAAAGCTCAAAAATCTTATCATACTGAAATAATTTGTAACATGTTAATAACCCCAATACGGTTATAATGCATATAGTTATACCTAGAGGTGCATAAGTGCCGTTATACAACCAGCCGACTAACTGTAAACCTATTGCCGTTGTAACTAACCTAGCGGAAGTAAAAACACCCGTCATACGAGACTTACCGTTAGGGATTGCTTCAAGTAATAACGGCCATAATATATTAAACGGATATATTATCCCTAGTGACAGTAACAACATAACTATTGTTATTGTAAGTGGATTAGTAGTTTTATCTATAATTAGAATAGTATCGGCAATTAAGAATAATATTATAAATGAAATTCCAAAATAAAAACAATTTTTAATGCCGAATTTTTTAAAACAATAACTGCTAGTGAAACTCATAGCTGCAAATAATGCCGCTAGTGAGCCTTGGTAAAGCCCGAAATTTTGAAGCGACACCCCTAAATCTTGCATATATAAGATCGGTGCTATACCGATAAAAACCCAATATCCTTCTGCAAGGAACATCAATGTAAGTAAATAATAAATAGCTTTTCGTGATTTGAAAACCGGTAAATATTCTTTTAAAGAAATCCGTATTTCTTTGTTTGTTTTACCTTCCGGAATAAATAATAAACCAAGTATTAGACTAACTATACCGAATAAAAATAATAAGACAAAATTACCGTGCCAACCCCAAAACAAATTTACGTAACTACCTATAACCGGTGCAAAAGCCATAGAAAGAGTAATAGTGTCGTTTAATACCCCCATCATTTCTTGTTGCTGCTGCACTGAGTAAATATCCGCCAGTACTACATATACAAGCACCGCTACCGATGATATACCGGCACCTTGCAAAAACCTGCCTACTAGTAACAGCTGGTAACTATTTGCAACTATACATAATAAACTACCTAAATTAAAAATAAACAGTCCGATAATAATAATCGGTTTACGCCCGTAGCGATCTCCTAAATTACCGACTATAAGTGACGTTATGCAATAGGCTATTAAATTCACTCCTAATAACCACTCTACCATAAAAGGAGAAAGATTAAAGGTATTTTGTAAATCGGGGAAACTCGGGACGAATAAATCTACTTCCGCACCCGCTAAAATTTCCATAATTATAACAGTAAGAAAGAGTTTCATATGCTTTATTTAAAAGTTTGTTATTTCTTATAGCTATCAGAATCGTCATTGTGAGAAGGCATTAGCGTTGTTGCTTGGCTCGATTTTACCGTATTATGGTTATTACAAGTATGGTGTCATACCGTGACTTGACCCTGTGTTGTACGAACGTTTTAATAAAGAGGTAAAAATTCTGTCATTCCGTGGCTCCGACCACGGAATCCAGTTTTATAACGTCATAAAAAGGCTCTAAAATAAGTCTAATATGGCTTTATTTTTCTGGATGCCG
>JAJIYK010000104.1 GCA_020881235.1 Rickettsia endosymbiont of Oxypoda opaca
ACTGCTGTACGAACGTTTAAATAAAGAGGTGAAAATTCTGTCATTCCGTGGCTACGACCACGGAATCCAGTCTATAATGTCATAAAAAGACTCTAAAATAAGCCTAATACTGCTTTATTTTTCTGGATGCCGTGATCAAGCCCGGCATGACACCGTACTTGTAATACATAATACGGTAAATTATGAGCCATGCAATAATGTCTCGTGGGTACGAATCGAAAACTTAAATTATGGAATATTTGAAGAATAAATTAAGGATTTAAATCAGAACTGCTAACAAATTTATAAGCACCGGGATCGCTAAATATTTGTCGTAAAAATTCATTATTTAATGTATGGCTGGTTTTATAACCGTTAATTGCTCCGATAAAATTAGCACCGCTAGTATATAAATCACCGCATAAATCTAGGAGTTTATGACGAACAAATTCATCTTCATGCCGCAGGCCGGCAGGATTTAAAATAGTATCTCGGTCGATACCTATAGCATTATCAAGAGAAGCTCCTTGTGCAAGACCTTTACTTTTTAAATAATCAACATCTTGTATAAAACCGAAAGTTCGAGCGTCGGCAATATTTTTCTCAAAAAACTCTTTTCCGGAAAAAAATAAATTTTGTCTGCCGATAACTTTACTAGTAAAGTCTATAGTTAAATCTATAGTCATATTAGGGGAGGGGGTGCAAAATAACTCACAATCTTTATGACTTACTGTTATTTCTTTTAAAATTTTCAAATATTTCTTAGAAGCTTTTTGTAGTTTTTTACCTGCACACTCGATCATAAAAACAAACGGTTTACTGCTACCGTCCATTATAGGTACTTCCGGACCGTCAATTTCTATTATAGCGTTATCGATTCCGCAGCCCCAAAGTGCCGCCATTAAATGTTCAATCGTTGAAACATATACGCCGTGAGGATTTTTTATACTTGTTGATAGCAAAGTGTCGGAAACGTTTAAATAACTACTTTGGATGTAATTGGTTTCCTCTACCGAGATATCGGTTCTAACGAATACAATACCCGTATCTTCTTTAGCAGGCTTTAAAGTTAATTGTGCAGTTTTACCCGAATGAACTCCTATTCCATAACAACTAACCGGTTTCCGTAGTGATACTTGCATTAATTTATATCATCTAAAAAATATAATAAAATATTAATATTTAATGCTGATATGTACAAGCTATATTATGTTACAAAA
This sequence comes from Rickettsia endosymbiont of Oxypoda opaca, assembly GCA_020881235.1. Classification (GTDB taxonomy): domain Bacteria; phylum Pseudomonadota; class Alphaproteobacteria; order Rickettsiales; family Rickettsiaceae; genus Rickettsia. Next base: position 1,200 of record JAJIYK010000104.1, read on the forward strand.
TATTACATACTAGCGTTCTAATGTCATTCCTGCGAAGGCGGAGCGTTGTTGCGTGGCTCCTAGAATCGTCATGGCGAGGAGGTATTGTTGCATGGATGCCCCAAACGTCATTGCGAGCGACTGAAAGGAGCGTGGCAATCCAGGAAAATAATAAATTTCATAGCACTTTTTGTCATTTTTTTCCTGGATTGCCACGTCGGTACTTCGTACCTCCTCGCAATGACGAGGTAAAATCGATCCACGCAACAATGCCTTTAGTCGCTTGCAATGACGTTTGGGGCATCCATGCCACAGCCACTTCGTGGTTTCGTCATGACGGAGTTTTTATTAACGTTTATATAATCTATGTTTAATAAAGTAGCAAAAATAATAAACTACAAAAGTTCCTACCACGGCAAAAATAGAAAATAAAAAGTCATTACCTTCAACTAATCCATATGGTGTGCTGGAAGATAAGGCACCGGCATATACACCTACTGCATACATGGAAAAATATGAAAATATTGCGGTTCGGAGATCATATGCTTTAAACTTATCTAATAATATTAATAAATTGCAGATAAAAATCGAGCATAGGCAAATACCGATTAGGATTATAAGTAATATATTCCAGCTTTGATTCATCCCATATAGAGGTAATAAAATAAAACATCCTAAAAGTATTAATATTAGCAGTAGGTTAGCAAAATATTTGTTAGCTTTATTTAGTATATAAGACATTGGTATTATAGAAAAAAATATAGCTTTGAATATGTAAGCAAATATAATGTTTGAGCTTATTAATGCTAATTCTTGTTTAAGGGCAAAAGCTTCATAATACCATAATGTGTCAAAAGCAACGTAAGCTACTATAAAACCCGTCAATAATTGTAATTCTATATTTTTTATTAATAAGGAAAATTTGGAATTTGATTCTAAATTGTGAGGAGTTTTATTAGTATGCAATAACTCCGTTAAAATATTGATGCAGTAAAGTAAGGCACAAATCACCATCGTATAAGGATTAGGCTTTAATAAGGGTTTTAGAAAAGATACGGCAATATGTCCACCTGCCCAAAAAAAAATGATAAGAGATAAAAAAAGATATTTTTTATCATTTGCCGATTCAATAATATGCATTATTACAGCGGTAAAGTAGGCAAATGCCGCACCGTTCATTACGACAAGACTAATTTCAATTATAGTATAATTATTAAATATAATAAGATTTATTATATTAATTATAACTATAAATGAGCTAGTAATTATAATTTTCTTATTGCTTAATTTGTTAATTAATTGGGTCAAAGAAAAGGCGGCTATTATAAAACCGAGAAGTCTAGTTTGAGCAAGGTGTTCTAATTGTTCCCCGTTTAAACCTTTAATTAGTAAAAAAGGTTTAAGTATATAAAAGTAAGTACTATTAATACAAGAGAAAAAAAATATTCCCAGCAGAGAGAAAAAAATTGTTTTATAATCGACTTTTAAAGGCATAAATAATTGTTTGCTAAACACAAATACATGGTATATAAATTATGGTCAAGAGTATGGTTATCCTTGCCTTCAGATTATATAGCTCATAATTAAATTTAATATAATTTATTTCCCCTAAATCTATATTTTACTGTTATCTATATTTTATGATTGTTTAATAAATTCATATACTTACATGCATATTATGTTAAAGTATTACATTTGATTTGTATATAACTTTATCTAAATCACATAAAGATTTTAAAAATACATGTAATGTAACTACATATTTAATTTTACTGTAAATATAAATAAATATAAAAATTTTAATAAATAATAATATGAGGATATAGCAGGTAGCTGTTCTTTATTATATAAAAATTCAAACCGAAATAGGACAATAATAAATTTATAGATTGTTACTATTTTGTGTTTAAGTCATAGTGAGCAAAATTAATGAGTAAAAAAATTATAATTGACGCTAATTTTCCTAATGAAACGAGAGTGGCATTATTAGGACATAGCGACAATATAGAAGATATTGAATATGAAACGTCAATAAAACAACAAAATAAAGGTAATATTTATTTAGCAAAAATAACACGAGTAGAGCCGTCTTTGCAAGCTGCTTTTATAGAGTACGGTATGGATAAAAGCGGATTTTTACCTTTTAGTGAAATCCACCCTAATTATTATAATTTACCTCAAACGGAGAAAAATTTCCCCGTTAATGAATTTCCGGAAATAATATCGCACGATATTATTTTAGAGGAAGGCGATGAAATCCCTTTAACGGCTTCTTACGACCCTTTAATGGATAGTGAAGAAATTGATTTAAAAGTTATAGAAGAATTAGTCGACAATAAATTCCAGTCGGAATTTAATTTAGAGGCGGCTGACGATGTCGAAATTATTACTAATATTAAAGAAGAAAATACGCCTCATAAACAGTATAAAATTCAGGAAGTAATAAGAAAAAATCAAATATTATTAGTCCAAGTCACCAAAGAAGAAAGAGGCAATAAATGTGCCTCTTTTACCACTTACATATCGCTTGCCGGAAAATATTGTGTTCTAATGCCTAATAAATCCGCTCAAAACGGCGTATCACGAAAAATATCTAATGCTGACGAGAGGAAGAGACTTAAGAATATTATTAGTAAAATAATAAATAACGAGAATGCTAAAAATATCTCTAGCGTCATTGTTCGTACTGCAGGTAAGGGGTGTACTACTCTTGACTTAAAGAAGGATTATAATTATTTAGTGAAATTGTGGAATAAAATTCGCAAAACTACTACTAAATTTCCGGCTCCTTGTTTTATACATGCAGAAGATAGTATAATTCGTAAAACTATCAGGGATATGTGTGATCACAGCGTCAAAGAGGTCATAATCCAAGGGAAAGATGCTTATGTGGCTGCCACAAGATTTATGCAAGATATTTTACCTTCGGAACTTGTAAAGCTTAAAGAGCATAAAAATAAAATACCGATTTTTACTAAATTTCAAGTTGAAGAGCAATTGTCCAAACTTTATCAACCTGTTGTTACTTTACCTTCCGGTGGGTATATCGTAATTAATCCAACCGAAGCACTTATTTCTATCGACGTAAATTCCGGTAAGTCAACTTCTGAAAAAAATATAGAAGAAACGGCATTAAAGACTAATTTAGAAGCAGCAAAAGAAGTAGCAAGGCAAGTTAAGCTTAGAGATTTATCGGGCTTGCTAGTCGTGGATTTTATCGATATGAGTGAGCTTAGAAACCGTAAAATCATAGAGCGATCTTTTAAAGAGTTTTTAAGTCGTGATCGTGCTCGCATACAAACCAGTCATATTAGCCAATTCGGTTTGCTTGAATTTTCTAGGCAAAGGTTGCGTTCCTCTTTCTTGGAAGCTAATTCGGCAATTTGTTCTCATTGTAACGGTAAGGGGATAGTACGTGCCGATGAATCCAATGCCATGTTAATTTTACGGACGGTAGAAGACGAAATTTGCGAGGAAAACGTTGATATAGTAAATATTTTTGCAAATATTTCTTCAATAATTTATCTACTTAATAGCAAACGCCGAGAAATTAAATTTATTGAAGAAAAATATAATATAAAACTTAATTTTTATTCTGATCCTAATGCTACCTCGGATAATTATTCTATTGAAAAAATAAAATTGCTTAAAAAAAATAATGTCAACGAAGCAATAAGTAAACCGATGATCCAAAATGATAGTGCTGATTATCATGAAGCTAACAATCCTGAAGGAGTCGGGCAAAGGAAAGAGGCACTACGCAAAGGTAAACAGAAATGGAAAACTAATAATAATGAATCGGTAGCTTCTGAAGAATTAAAAAACAAAGATGTGGAAGCGGTGAAAACTCTACAAGAACCTGCCATCAACGATGTTGAAAACGTACCACCGGTAAATGATCTAAAGGGTGATGAAAGTTATACGGCACCTGATGATAATAAAGCAATAGAGGGAGTTGAGGCAAAAGTGATGCCGAAACGTAAATATCGTAATAGAAGAAATTATAAGCGTTCATCTGCTGGTAATTTAAATAAAGATACTTCTAAAGAAAATAGTGAGCAACCGCCTATAACTTAAATATATTGTTGATGTCATCCCTAGCTGCGGCGGGTATTGTTGTATGGCTCATAAGTTACCGTATTATGGTTATTACAAGTATGGTGTCATACCGTGGCTTGACCACGGTATCCAGAAAAAACCTTAATAAAAAGAAAGACTGGATGCCGTGGTCAAGCCACGGCATGACACAGCCTTTTTTCAACATTCGTACACTAGTGGGTCAAGCCACGGTATGACATTGAAACCATTTTTCCAGCCATGCAACAAACCCTAACTTAGTCAATAATTATGTCCAAAGCGTTAGTTACAAAATGGTTATTCCTATGTTGTATTATGGTAATATTCATGATTCTTATCGGCGGGGTAACCAGGCTTACGGGATCGGGGTTATCAATTGTTGAATGGCGACCTATAACCGGTATTGTCCCCCCTCTAAATGCTTGGCAGTGGCAAATAGAATTTGCTAAATATCAAACATTCCCTGAATATCATATTCGTTACGGTATGACTTTGTCGGAATTTAAATTTATTTATTGGCTGGAATTTATTCATCGTTTAGCCGGAAGAACTGCAGGTTTAATATATATCCTACCTTTAATATATTTTTATTTGAAAAGAGAAATTAAAAGATACTCAATTTTACCCTATATCTCTGTATTAATATTGTTTTGTATACAAGGTTTTATGGGATGGTATATGGTTAAAAGCGGATTAATTAATAATCCAAGCGTTAGCCATTTTAGGTTAGCATTTCATTTAATTATTGCCGTTATTATTTATCATTTACTTTTTTACCAATTAATAAAAAATAGTTTTGATATTCTCTTAATTTCTCCGCAAATAAATTTAAAAATACCATTATTCTTTTGTTTAGTTGCTATTGCTATAGTTTATGGGCAAATTTTCCTGGGCGGCTTAGTTGCCGGTTTGCACGGCGGGCTTGTATATAATAGCTTTCCGTTGATGGGTGATAGTTTTGTTCCTCTGGAGATAAAAAATAATTTTGCTAATATAAATAATTGGTACGACCCGGTTTTTGTCCAATTTATCCATAGGTTAGGGGCTTATAGCGTATTTATTATTGTATCGTTCCTTATAGTGAGTTTATTAAAAATTCGGCATCCAAAATTAAATAAAGTAGCTTACTGTTTAATTATTGCTTTGCTAATACAAATGCTAACCGGCATTCTGACTATTTTATACGCTGTTCCACTTATAATTGCTCTTATGCATCAAATTTTTGCCGTAATTCTATTGTCTACTGTAATATGGTGTTATTTTTTAATTAAAAATACTCGATGAACTTCAAAAATTAGCTATGTCGTCTTACAAAAGCAGCATTGTTGCATGGCTCGAATTTTTGCAAAGCGTACTGTGTCATGCCGTGACTTGATCACGGCATCCAGTCTTTCTTTTTATTAAGGTTTTTTCTGGATACCGTGGTCAAGCCACGGTATGACATTGAAGCCATTTTTTGATTCATGTAACAACGTCTTCAGTCGCTCGCAATGACGTTTAGGGTATCCATGCAATGCTGAGTTAGGAATGAACTTGAAGAGTTTTATTTAAAATGATTATTAAAGTAGATACAACTATTCCCTGTAGGCTAGACAAATATCTAAGGCGTCTATACCCTAAACTTACGCAAGGAATTATTGAGCGAGCTTTAAGGCAAAAGCAAATAATTGTTAACGGTCATAAAGTAGAGGCAAATTTAAGAGTAAAAGAAGAAGATGAAATTTTTATAAACGACAAATTAAATTTACCGCAAGAAGAAACCTTAGAAGTAACCTTTTCCGATTCGGTAATTAAATTGGCAAGCAAAATTACCAAAGATTATTTAATTTATGAAAATGAGCATTTTATAGCGATTAACAAGCCTGCCGGACTTGCAACGCAAGGGGGGACTAAAATCAACCTTTCTATCGATGACGCATTGAAGTATTTAAACTATAAATTAGTGCATAGGTTAGATAAGGAAACAAGCGGTTTATTATTAGTTGCTAAAAATTATGAAAGCGGTGTAAAGCTCGTAAATGCTTTTAAAGAAAAGCTAATTGCAAAAACTTATATTGCCGTGGTTTTCGGTAGACCTCTTGAAGGCTCGGGAGAGATTCGTGGGCTAATAGGAAAGAAAAGAGACGGAGCGTATGAAATTGTTGATGTCGATAATGAAAACGGCAAACTCGCAATTACTTATTATAAATTATTAAAACCCCTTAATAACAACTTATCGTTAATAGAATTTACACCGATTACCGGCAGAATGCATCAGTTAAGATTTCATGCGAAATTGTTAAATTGTCCGATAGTCGGCGATACTAAATATGGTTCTGCACAATCTTCTTCATATTCTAAACATATGCTACTTCATGCAAGCAATATAGTTTTACATGAAAAAATATTCGGTGAAGAAATTACTTTAGAGGCAAAATTGCCGAATTATTTTTTTAATATCAAATAAAACCTTTAACTTCATATTTTTTAGAAGATTTTACTTTACATGTATATATTATTAATCCGAAGTAGAAGAAAGTATATTTTTTATAAGGGGTGATTGTGACACGTAAATATTTTTTATTATTTATTTTTCTGTTAATTGATAATGTAGATAGTTTTGCAGATATGCAGGAAAGGATTATAGTTGCTGAAAAAGATTACTTAGCCAATAGGTTTCTGAATGCAGTCTTTAGGTTTGAGAATGATGAAAAGATTTTAATAACAGGAGCTAAGGGAATTTTTTCTTTAAGCGGTGATCAATTAAAGACTAATGAAGTAATGCCTGTTTCTTCAGGCATAAAACCGATCACGGCTGCAGGGATTTTAAGGCTGCAAGATAAAGGGTTGTTAAATGTTAACGATAAAATTTATCAATATCTTGATGCCGATATTTGGCAAGACACAGTACCTGATTGGGCATATAAAATATCAATTCATAATTTACTAACTCATACTAGCGGTCTTGCCGAGTATTTTGGGTTTGTTAAGCTAGATTTTGATATGTCTCAGAAAGAGGCTAATAAAAAAATAATACAATATGTTACTACAAAACCTTTAGAAATACAGATAGGTAAAAAATATAATTATAGTCATACTAATTTTATTGTACTCGGCATGATTATTGAAAAAGTAAGCGGTCAAAATCTAGCTGATTTCTTTCGAGATGAATTTTTTAATCCTCTGCATATGAAATCTACAAAACTTGCTTCGTTTTATGAAGCTATCGGAATTCAAAGAAATGATGTTAGTGCAAATTATCCCATTAGGTATTTTATTGAACCTACTAACAATAAACCTATATTTTCTTTAGCTAATGCTGATTTTGTTGCTCGTCCTTATGCGGATGTGGGGATTGTCTCTAACACCTTTGACCTTATTAAGTGGTATAAAGCTCTGAATCAAGGAAAGATTCTTTCTAAAAAATCCTATAAACTTATGACTACCAAATATTTTCTAGCGGACGAGGATAATGGGCATACGACATATACCGGTTATGGAATCTTTATTACTGAACTCGATAAAAAACATGTAATGATTCATCATTCCGGAACTGCCTTAGGAATAAGAGGTGAAGCAGGGTATGTTGTACCTGATAATCTTTACTTTGCTATATTAAGTAACGTAATGGTAAAAATTCCTGAAGAAAAAAAAGATAAAATTAATATGGATAGTCTAGCAAATCAACTTGATATAGTTTATTTTAGAGATGCAATAATAAATGCCGCTATTGCGGAGGATATAGTCAAGTGATTCCCCTTTGACTATAAAACTGAGCATTGCTAACTAAAAATAGATAACTTGGGGATTCTACGTCATTGCGAGGAAATTACGGCGTTGTTGCGTGAGTGGAATTTTTGCAAAGCGTTCGGGTGTCATACCGTGGCTTGACCACGGTATCTAGAAAAAAATCTTAGTAAAAGACTGGATACCGTGGTCAAGCCACGGTATGACATTGAGACCATTTTTTGATCCACGCAACAATGCCAAGCGAAATAACTTCCTATAGTCGGTATACAATGAAAATAGTTACATGGAATATTAATTCTATTAGATTTAGGATTAATTTATTAAAAAAACTGATTGATGAGCATCAGCCCGATATTATATCGTTGCAAGAAACAAAAGTTGAAGATACTTTATTTCCTATGCAAATTATTAAAGATATGGGATATGAATATATAATTTATTCAGGACAAAAATCTTATAACGGCGTAGCTATTTTATCAAAATTACCTTTTACCGATATATTATCGCTAGAATTATATAATAATGATAAAAGACATATTGCGGTTAAAGTCAAGGATATAGAGCTACATAATTTTTATGTTCCCGCCGGCGGCGATATAGCCGACATAGATATAAATTTAAAATTTAAGCATAAGTTAGAATATATAAAATTAATGCAAGATTGGCTAACTAGTAATCGGAGTCGCAGCGATAAAATTATCATTACCGGAGATTTAAATATAGCACCTCATGAACATGATGTTTGGTCAAGCGTTCAATTACGTAACGTTGTTAGTCACACCGATATTGAACGCTCATTATTAATAAAATTACAAAATTCTCTGGATTTTATTGATAGTGCTAGGTATTTTACTGATTTCAGTGAAAAATTTTATACTTGGTGGAGTTATAGAAATGTGGACTGGAAAAAGTCCAATAGAGGGCGAAGACTAGACCATATTTGGGTTAGCAGAAACCTAGAAAATAATTTATCTTCTATTGATTTATTAGCTAATGCTCGTGATTGGTTGCAGCCTTCCGATCATGTACCGTATTGTGTGAATTTTAATGATTTTTAGTTTGATATCATTCCCGCAAAGGGGCATTGTTGTACGGTTCGGTACAGCGGTTTTATGTCATTCCCGCGAAAGCGGGAATCCAGAGAATATTTAAACGAATTATATAGTAAATTTCTATATAATTTTGCTTATTTTAAGTGTTTTTTCTGGATTCCCGCCTTTAGCTAGAATGACATACGGCTATACTTTTATCGAGCCACGCGGGAATGACATCGACAGCCATGCAACAAAGCCGATCAAGGTACAGCACGACAAGAATTTAAAAAAAAACTCAAGGAGTGATTAGTGGAAATTGACTTAGAAAAATATAAGCCGAGCAGTGAGCAATATCTAGAGGCTTACAAAAAAATGCTATTAGTACGGCGTTTTGAAGAAAAATGCGGTCAGCTATACGGTATGGGAGAGATAGGCGGCTTTTGTCATTTATATATCGGGCAGGAAGCCGTAATTACGGCTATAGACATGATTAAGCAAAAAGGCGATAATACTATTACTAGTTATCGTGATCATGCACATATTATTTTAGCCGGCACTGAACCGAAATACGTACTTGCCGAGCTTATGGGGCGAGCTACAGGCTGCTCAAAAGGTAAGGGCGGCTCAATGCATTTATTTGACGTACCGAATAAATTTTATGGCGGTCACGGAATCGTCGGTGCACAAGTGCCGATCGGTACAGGACTAGCCTTTGCCGAAAAATATCTTGATACTGATAATATTTGTTTTACATTCTTGGGAGACGGTGCCGTTAATCAAGGACAAGTATACGAAGCTTTTAATATGGCTGCTTTATGGGGTGTACCGGTAGTCTATATTATTGAAAATAATGAATATTCTATGGGAACTTCTGTAGAACGTTCTACTTTTATGCGAGAGCTGTATAAAAAAGGTGAATCGTTTGGTATAAAAGGTTTTCAGCTTGACGGGATGAGTTTTTCAGATATATATAACGGCACTAAGCAGGCTGCCGAATTTGTAAGAAAAAATAGTTGTCCGTTAATATTAGAGGTAAAAACCTATCGTTATCGAGGGCATTCAATGTCCGATCCGGCAAAATATCGTAGTAAAGAGGAAGTAGAACAATATAAAGAACGTGATCCTTTATTATTAATAAAGAAGATAATATTAAATAATAGTTATGCCGATGAAGAGGCTTTAAAGAAGATAGAGCAAGAAGTTAAGGAGATCATCAAAGAAGCGGTAGAATTTGCCGAAAACTCACCGCTGCCAGATGAGGGAGAGCTTTATACTAATATATACTGCTCGTAATTTATCGTATTATGGTTATTACAAGTACAATGTCATACCGTGGCTTGACCACGGTATGACACCGAAATGCTTTATAAAAACTCTAACTATACAACAACACCGGTATAGCAACAACTGATAAATAAATAGGAATAAAATGCAAATAACAGTACGTGAAGCACTGCGTGATGCAATGAAGGAAGAAATGTTGCGTGATGAGAAAGTTTTTATTATGGGTGAGGAAGTAGCGGAATATCAAGGAGCATATAAGGTAACTCAAGGTTTACTCGAGCAGTTTGGAGCTAAAAGGGTTATCGATACGCCGATAACGGAACATGGGTTTACAGGTATTGCGGTAGGTGCTGCATTTGCCGGTCTTCGTCCAATCGTGGAATTCATGACCTTTAACTTTGCTATGCAAGCGATGGATCATATAGTTAACTCGGCGGCAAAAACGCATTATATGTCCGGCGGGCAAGTAAAATGCCCGATAGTATTTAGAGGACCGAACGGAGCGGCAAGCAGAGTAGCTGCTCAACACAGTCAAAATTATGCCGCTTGTTATGCACATATCCCGGGTTTAAAAGTCGTAGCTCCTTATAGTGCCGAAGATCATAAAGGTCTTTTAATGACAGCAATTAGAGATGATAGTCCCGTTATTTTTTTAGAAAATGAAATTTTATACGGACATCATTTTGAAATGTCTGAAATAGTTGAGCCGATCCCATTCGGTAAAGCAAAAATTTTACGAGCGGGAAATGATGTAACTATCGTAACTTTTTCGTTGCAGGTTAAGTTAGCGTTAGAAGCAGCAAATGCTCTACAAGCTGACGGGATTGATTGCGAGGTTATTGATCTTCGTACTATCAAACCGCTAGATACGAACGCAATAATAGCATCGGTTAAAAAAACTAATCGTTTAGTTGTCGTAGAAGAAGGTTGGTTTTTTGGCGGAATCGGTGTAAGCATAGCCGCTATTGTTATGCAAGAAGCATTTGATTATTTAGATGCACCGGTAGAAATCGTTAGCGGTAAAGATGTTCCGCTTCCTTATGCCGTTAATTTGGAGAAACTGGCACTACCCACCGAAGGCGATATAACAAATACCGTAAAAAGAGTGTGTTATAGTTAAAATAAATAGCATTGCCTAAAAAAGTGATCTTGTTGCATGCACATAAGTGCGACATAAGCCCTCATTCAAGTTATACTTACATACCCCCTTTAATTCATTAATAAAATTTAACTTTATAGAAATAAATATTGCTTAAATATTTATTTCTGGTAATAATTTAAGTCTTAAATTTTATAATTGGAGGATAGATTATGCCTGATATTAATTCAAAATCAGTAGCTCATATGGTGACTCAAATTAGAGCAAAACAACTAGCTACAAAGGATGCACAGGATAGATTACAAAAAAATATAGTTGAGCGTTGGGAAGATAAGAAAGATATTTCCGGTGAGAAATTAGTACAAGAAATTGCCGAAAAATTAAAAGATTTTTTAAATGCTAGTAACTTAATAAATACTTCCCTAAAAGTTCAGGATGTAAATAATATCGGCTATCCTATAAAATTTAATAAAACTTCTTTACAGCTGGATATGGCTAAGAAATGGGTTGAAAGCCAGAAGGAGGATTTAATAGGGCAAATAAAGAAAAACGAGTTTTATCATAAATTAACTAATGATTCATCGTTTGATGACCTACCTGTTCTACAGTCACCGAGCAGCGACGCATATTGGGGTAACGAAAATCCTTCAGTCAGCTCAATCTTGCTTGCTAGTATCGCCGCTAGTTACGGGATAGAAGCAAATACTATAGGAGCCGCTACATTTTATCCTTTTTATAATTCTAGTTATCAACTACCGAAGGATATAAAGGATATAATACTATCCTATCCGTTTACTACTGAGAAAGGCATAACACTTTTCGGGGATTATCAATTTGGCGGTCATCGTTATTTTAACGAGCAATTATTATTTGGTCCTGAAGATTGTTCTAGTAGCGTAGGTAAAGCAACCGGTCTTACCACTAAGCAAATAACAGGCATAAATACTACAGAAATTAAAAAAGCTTATTTGAATACAGAAAATGAATATAACTATCAGCCGGTTGCTCTTTTAGAGGGTAAAAATATAAACGATGAACAATTAAAATTAATTCAAACCGGTGATATTTACCTTTATAAAAGTCATACGGCAATTATTGCTAGCACTCCCGATAATAAGAGTAATATTACTAGTGTACAGTTTAATAGGGATATAGATTGTGAGGAAAATAAACTTCTCGGTGGCGGCAGGTATGATTACAATTTAATTAATAAAGCACAAGAAGACTCTAACGCTCCTATCTATATTTTGCGTCCTAGCTTAGAACCGTTACATGAATCTTGTACTTTAAACGACTTATTAAGTAAAATTGATTATAAATACTCAGAATTATACCTCAACAGTCCTGATACGGATATAGTAGGGGATTGTGGAGTGTTTTTTGAAGAAGCAGCAATTATGGGGTGATTAGTATGCCGTTCCCGTGAAGGGGCTTTGTTGCGTGGCTCCTGGAAGCGTCATGGCGAGGCGTCTCTTGGCACCGTGGCCATCCAGTTTTTGTCATGCCGTGACTTGATCACGGCATCCAGAAAAAACATTCATAAAAAGACTAGATGCCGTGATCAAGTCACG
>JAJIYK010000105.1 GCA_020881235.1 Rickettsia endosymbiont of Oxypoda opaca
GTGACTTGATCACGGCATCCAGAAAAATAAAGCCATATTAGACTTATTTTAGAGCCTTTTTATGACGTTATAAAACTGGATTCCGTGGTCGGAGCCACGGAATGACAGAATTTTTACCTCTTTATTAAAACGTTCGTACAGCACAGGGCTTGACCACGGTATCCAGAAAAAAATTTGTTAAAAAGACTGGATGCCGTGATCAAGGAACTAGAATGACACCCGAATGCAACAATGATTATTTATACACTAAGCTTTAATTGTATGCACTTGATATTTAGGTATTTGAGTATCACGAGTTAATAAGGTTAGATCTTCGACTATAGCTTGAGCTATTAATAATCTATCAAATGTATCATCGTGGTATGCAGGTAAATTCTCAATAAATATAGTGTGTTTAATAGTAATCGGTAATTTTTGAAATTCATTAGCTTCAATGGCTTTTTCTAAATCATCCGGAGCGATAAGTTTCCCTAAAGACTTTTTTATAGCAAATTCCCATGTGCTAACACTGCTAATAAAAATAATGTTATCGGGGTTAGCAATAATTTCCCGCACCTTCTTTGATAATGTTACATCATCGTTTAACCACCATAATAAAACGTGAGTATCTAATAAATATCGCATTAAAATATTATTTAAAAAAGTTCATAAAACCATCAGGTAATTTATCAAAATCCTCTTTTATAACAACTCGACCTTCCCAATATCCAGGTTTACGCTCTTGTCGCTTAGAATTATATTGTACAAGTTTAACCATAGGTTTACCGGCTTTGCATATAATTATTTCTTCGCCGTTTGCTGCTGACTTGATAAGCTCCGACAAATGAGTTTTTGCACTATGAATATTAACAACTTGCATTTTAAGCCTTTAAATTAAACTAACTTAGTCTAGTTCTTTTTAAAACACCTGTCAATATTTTAAATCTTATACCATTAAAACCTCTTGACTATGAAATATTAGTAGAATATCCTATAATTTTCCATTAAATCCCAAAGTAACCCAAATATTACCAAGTTAACTAATATGAATATATTTTTATCGAAATATATCAACAACATTGATAAAAAGGGTAGGGTATCGGTGCCGGCACATTATCGTGCGACATTAAATAACGAATCGTTTAATGGAGTTATTGCTTATCCGTCATTTAGAAATAAATGTATTGAAGTATGCGGTATTTCCCGTATCAATCAGCTAAGTCAGATAATAGGGACGTTAGACCCTTATTCCGAGGAAAGAGATGCATTTGAGACTATAATACTCGGTGAGGCTGTGCAATTGCCGTTTGACGGTGAAGGAAGAGTAATTTTATCAAAATCGTTAATAGAGCATGCGGGTATTGAGGATCAAGCTTGTTTTGTCGGTAAAGGAGTAATTTTTGAAATTTGGCAACCGCAAAATTTTGCAGAGTATTTAGCACATGCTAGAGAAATTGCCCAAAATAGTCGATTGACTTTAAAGAATATTGGAACTTAAAAAACGTCTGTCATTCCCGTGAAAACGGGAATCCAGAAAATTACTGATAAAAAGACTGGATGCCGTGGTCAAGCCACGGCATGACACCCTTTAGGTTAATGAATGACAAACCAATTTTTGAAAGACGAGCAGTATACTCATAAGCCGGTAATGTTACAGGAGATGCTGAACAATTTGAAGCCAAAAGCCGGCGAGTCTTATTTAGACTGTACTTTTGGAGCAGGGGGGTATAGTGAAGCAATTTTAAACTCCTGCAATTGCTATGTTACGGCTTTAGATCATGATCCGAGCGTTAAATTGCGAGCTGCGGAAATTACCAAAAATTATCCGGGTAGGTTTGATTTTATTGAAACAAATTTTTCGAACAGTTTTGCTAAATTAGGAGAAAAAAAGTTTAACGGCGTGATATTAGATTTAGGTGTTTCTTCTATGCAATTAGATATAGCGGCTAGGGGATTTTCATTTTCACATGACGGACCTTTAGATATGAGAATGAGCAATGAAGGGTTTAGTGCCGAGGATTTTATTAATAGTGCTGAAGAGAAAGAAATAGCCGATATAATTTATAAATACGGTGATGAGACTTTTTCACGAAGGATTGCAAAAAGAATTGTTGAACATAGAAAAACCGACAGAATTGACACCACGACAAAGCTAGCTTCAATAGTTCGTAATAGTATCGGGTTTAGAAAGGGTAAAATTGACTCGGCGACTAAAACTTTTCAAGCTATTCGTATTTATGTAAATAATGAACTTGGAGAGCTTGAAGAGTTTTTAGCAAATGTGCGTAATATATTAGAGAAAAACGGGCGGTTAATAATCGTATCTTTTCATTCGTTGGAAGATAGAATCGTTAAAAGTTTTTTTCGAGAAAATTCCGAAAAAATAGTAGCTAAATCTAAATATGCAAAAAAATCGAACGAAATTATTGATCCGAGTAAATGGCTTAAAATTATTACTAATAAAGCGTTGCATCCTTCGGATAAGGAAGTTTCTATAAATCCACGTTCTAGGTCGGCAAAGCTAAGAGCTGCTGAAAAAATACAAAATTTATGAGTATTAAAAAATTTCATTATTTAGCGTTATTGATAATAATTATTGCTGTTTGTAGTCTATTCAGTATTAAGGATAAGGTTTCAACACTCGATTATCAATTGAGTAGCGTAGTAAAACAGATTAACGACGAAACCAATAATATCCACCTTTTGAAAGCAGAAAAAGCCTATCTTATTTCACCGTCAAGGCTTAAAAAACTCTCTGCTGCTTACCTGCAATTAGACACTATTAAATCTTCTCAGATGATAAAAGACCCTTTAGCTCCAAATGATGTGCAATATGTAAAATTTAATCAAAATATTTCTACAAGCGGTAATAAATGGCGTTATAAAAGAAGCGTTAATAATAAATATGTCCAAACTATTTCAAGTAGGGTGAAACCGTGAAGTTTAGGTTTTTTGGGGTATTTTCATGGAATATGGTTTGGAACAAATTTTCGATGTCATTCCCGCGAAGGCGGGAATCCAGAAAAAGCTTAAAACGAGTAGGATTATATCATAAATACTATTTATTTAAAAAATTTCTGGATTCCCGCCTTCGCGGGAATGACATCGCTGCAATATGAAACAAACTTTAGAAAAGCTAAAACCTGCTATCAAAAATCTTACCGATTGGAATGTTTGTAACAAAAACATCAAGGCAAGATTAATGGTAGTTATGTGCAGTTTTGCTTTTCTCTTTTGCGGCTTGTCATATCGTTTAATAATAGTTGCCACAAACGGCTATGATAAAAATATCGGCTACTCAAAAAAACATAATCAATTTAGAAAAGAAATAGTTGATCGTAACGGTAATTTATTAGCGGTTAATGTACCTTCATCTTCATTATTTGCTAATCCTCAAATAATTATCGATCCTAAAACCTCAATAGACAGATTGGCAGAAATATTACCGGAAATTAATAAAGCAAAATTACTTGCCGAGCTTAAATCAAATAAAAGTTTTGTCTGGATAAAAAGAGATTTATTACCGAAAGAACAAGAAAAAATTGCTAATTTAGGATTACCGGGTTTTGAATTTGAAGAAGAACAAAAACGAATTTATACTTTTTCTAATTTATTATCTCATATTGTCGGGTATGTAGGTCGAGACCTTACCGGTCTTAGCGGTTTAGAGCTTGCTTACGATAAATTTCTTACCAATTCCGACCCGAATTTAAGCGAAGCAGGAAATCAAAAAGAACCTCTTAAATTATCTATCGATATAAGGCTGCAAAATATCTTAAGCGAAGAAATCGATAAAACCTTCAAACAGTTTAATGCCGTGGGAGCGGTAGGGATTATTGCTAATCCGAATAACGGAGAGATTTTAGCGTTAGTAAATAAACCGGATTTTGACCCTCATTACCCTAATTTAGCCAAGCCGGAAGAGTTGTTTAACATAGCAAGCCTTGGCATTTATGAAATGGGTTCGGTCTTTAAATCATTAACTATGGCGGTTGGTTTTGATACTAATTCGATAACTATGAATGATGCCTATGACATTAGCTATATGAAGGTTGGGGGATTCCAGCTTAAGGATTATACGCCAAGACAAGGGTGGCATAGCGTGCCTGAGATTTTTCTGCATTCCTCAAATATCGGCACAAGTCAAATTATGCTGGAAATTGGTAAAAAAGATTTTAAAGAATATTTGAAGAAATTAGGCTTGTTAGATCAGTTGCAGATAGAGTTACCGGAGCGGGGTACTCCTCTCTTTCCGTCCGAAAAAAGATGGAATGAGCTAACAAGCGTTACTATGTCTTACGGCTATAGTATTTCAATTAGCCCTTTGCATTTTGTCAAAGCAATGTTACCGGTGGTAAATGGCGGTATGTTACATAATCTTACATTGTTAAAGAGAAAAGAAAATAATCCGGTAGGAACTAGAGTTTTTAGTGAAAACACCTCTAACCAAATGAGGAAATTATTTAGATCGGTAGTAAGAGACGGCAACGGCAAAAGAGCAGAAGTAAAAGGCTATCTTGTCGGCGGTAAGACCGGTACGGCAGAAAAGCTTTCACAAGGTAGCGGCGGCAAAAAGAAATATCTAAAAAATAGTAGAGCTTCCTCATTTTTAGGTATGCTACCTGTATCTAATCCGCAATATGTTATTTTTATCAGGTTTGATGAACCGAAAGGGACAAAAGAAAGCTTTGGCTTTGCAACGGCAAGCTGGACAGCTGCCCCTACTGCCGGTCGTGTATTTGAGCGTATGGTATCACTATATGGTATAGAGCCGGCAGAACAGCTTGAGGAAGAGGGGTGAAAAGGAAGAATCGTTATTGCGAGGAAGCATTGTTGCGTGGTTCGAATTTTTGCAAAGCGTACGGTGGTGTCATGCCGTGGCTTGAGACCACGGCATCCAGTTTTATAACGTCATAAAAAGGCTCTAAAATAAGTCTAATATGGCTTTATTTTTCTGGATGCCATGATCAAGGAAATAGAATGACACAGCCTTTTCTTTAACGTTCTACAACACAGGGTCAAGCCACGGCATGACACCATACTTGTAATAACCATAATACGGTAAATTATGAGCCATACAACAACGCCGGCATGACACCCGAATGCTTTGCAAAAATTCTATCCACACTGATTTTAGAAAAATTGAAGTAAAAAATTAAAGACTATAAGATGAATCTTCACCTATTACCGGCAGTTCCTCATATATTATATTAAGAAAATTATCTATTTCTTTTTCAGCTAATAGTTTTAGAACTTTATTATTATCATTTTTTATATTTCCATCTACTTCTTTTCTTTTACAAGGATTAGATAATAAAATTTTTATAGAATTAGAGCTAGAGTCAATATTAACATTAACTGTAATATCTCTGAGAACTTTACTATCTGTTATATCTTTAGGAGGCAGGTTGGCGGTAATATATTCCGGCACTTTAATATTATACCATTCTTTTATTTTCTCACATAACACAGTAAGAATTTCCGGTAAAATTTTCTCAATATCGGCAGCTAATTTTATTTGTGCTTGTAGTAAAAAGCTCTCAAGCTTAGTTAACGTTTCTTGAAATATATAATAGGTTACTTCTATTAAGTCTTTAATATCCTCCGTAAGAATATTCTTTTTAAGAAGGTTCTCTTTATCAAGATTTAAATATTGCTCTGATCTTTTTCCAAAATTAGGTATTAAATTATTTAAGCTTTCTGCCAATGCAGTTAATAAATTATGAGGACAATTATCTATTTTTTTTATATCGTCTAAAAAATTTTGTAATTCTTGAATACTTATACGATTTATTTTTTTGTTACTAATAATTTCTACTAAAGTTACTGCATCAAATATTTGAGTTATATAATTTAATACACTATTACCCATCACTATATTAAGCCATTCAACAAAAATACCTCCTTCTCTTTTAAGTAGTATATAACCATTTTTTACATTAGTTGTATCGTAATCCATATTATGAGTGTTAGGTAATTCCTTGCTATAGTCTTTGATTACTCCTCGTGCTTGGGAAACGGCAGTTTTTGCCGACATAGGAAAAAATTTCTCATATTCTAAATATTTTGCGTCTTTTGCAATAAGTTCAAGAAATATCGGTGCAGTAAATAACGTAGCATTATTTCTTTGCATCTCTACAATAAATAATAAATGAGCTAATTGTTCGGCAAAATTATTTAAGCCTTGGTTTATTTCTATTTCACTATTACTTTCTTTATTTTTTACAATTTCAAAAATACGTTTTATTATAGCTTCTTTATATTTTTCATTTTTAGATATTTCTTGTAAAATTTCACTATAAGTCCCTAAACCAAATATCTCTGTTTGTACATTACGGGTTTTATAATGTATTACATGACTATCAGTAAAAGCATCTAGCTCTGTGTTCGGTAAATTATAAACAGTGGAGGAGGTATGATTATTAGTTTCGACTGAAGTTAAATATTTTATTTTATTTTTATTATTTCGGTTTACTATTTGAGAACAAGCTAAGATTTCTCCGAAATTGCTAGCTTCTAATTCAATATTCAAGGGGTTTTTATATAACGGTTTTAAATTAATTTTAGCAATTTGTAACTCCTTAAGTAATATTTTCTTTGCATCAGTTATTTTAATGTTTTTCTTTAAAGTAAATATTTCCGGAAGATTAATTTTTTGATTAAATAAAAAATTAAATAGCTGGATATAATCTTTATCCGAAGGTTTATTTTCTTTATTATCGTCGGTAAATAATTGAGTTAGCTTTTTATTAAAAGCCATTTTTATATCGGCTAATATTTTTTTATGGGTATTTTCGGTTAAACTTAACTTTTGCCCTTTAATTTTTTGATAAATATTATTAATAGCTAGGCTTCTAAACAATCTATCGGCTAAATTATGTAATATTAATCCTAATTTTATTTTAAACTCATCTGCATTATGTACGCTTTTTATATTTAATATGTTAGTGAATAAATAGTTATTATAATTTATTTTCGTAACATTTTTTACTACGTTCTTTTCTCTTTCTTCGTCCGAGCTATCTATATATAAATATTTTTCTTTCATTTTTTTACTAGTATTAAAAGTTAGCTACGTATTGTATTAGTCAAAATAATGCAATGCGTTACAGCATCCTATAAAGCTTAAAGCGAAATCATTATGATCATTTTGTATTGCTAGTTTCTCTATAAAATGTAAATCAAAATTTTTAGCTGAAATCCCCGTGGCTCCTACAGCACAATTAGTTATTGCTATAGCACTAATAATATCATCTTTCGGTATGCACTCAATTAGTCTATTTTTTACATAATTAATTATATGTTGTTGTTGATTATCAATCGAGAATAGGTTTAGTACTTCTTGCATTTCAGGGCGTATTTCTTCAATTTTAGGTCCTACTAACTTAATATCGTAATCTAACATAATCTTCTCACTTTTATCTTTTAACGTATCTTATCTAAAATAATTGCTAACGATATACTAAATTATTAACAGTTTATCAAGTATTGTTTTAAGCTAACAACCTTATAAACGCACATAGGAGCGTTGTTGCATGGATCGAATTTTTGCAAAGCGTACGGTGGTGTCATGCCGTGTAAAGGTTACGTAATTCGTTGACAAAAAGTTATAATGTAATAACTAAAGTCAA
>JAJIYK010000106.1 GCA_020881235.1 Rickettsia endosymbiont of Oxypoda opaca
CAATATTTATTAATAAGATATAAGGCTACAGCACTAAAAGCTATGCTGCCTGCCGTAATATAGTACGGGTTAACTTCAGTGCTACCGATTGATTTATTCGTAGAGTTTATAGCACTAGTGTAATCATCTGGTAACACGATAAGTGATGTATTAATATTACTTTCAGTTAGATTGCAATTTTGTAAATTATCTATTTCTTTTCCTTCGTTTTGATGTATTTGAGATTTTAATATATTATTTTCCTTTTCAAGTGATGTAAAAATTGTTAGTATTTCTTCAACTTTTCGTTCAGAATCAGCAACTCTTGCTTCATAAGTATCTTCCGTAATTTGCTGAGAGACTGCGTAACTATCTTGTGTTTCATTGTATTGATTATTGATGTTACGTGGCGATATGTTATGTTTTTCAAGAAGTTGTGTTATATTAGCATGAATATTATCTATATTACTTATGGAAATATCTAGAAGTGTACCGGTCTTGTTCAGCTCTATGTCCTTTTGTTGTAGTTCTAATTTCAGTTCCTGTATCTTTTTTTCCTTTGTTATTACATCGCGTTGAGCATTGCTAAGTAACGTGTCTATTGACTTTTTGTCTCTTTCCAGGGTGTCTTGATAATTTGTATAGTTTATTTGTTGTGCTCCAAAATGATCTAATGCCTCTTTAACATCCAAAGTATCCAAAGTACTGCCAACACCTTTCTTTAGTCTAGTAATCACCAGTTCTAACTTATGTAAAGCGAGATTAGAACTCTTGAGCTCATGATCAGTTCTACTTAAGTTGCTTTGTAATTCTTGTACCGTACCTTGAGTAGTAGTAAGACTTATGTTTAATTGTCGAATATTCTCTTCCAATAGCAATTTATTAGCATTTAAGGAGTCTACCTGTTCTCTAAGCTTATCTCTCTCTTGTGTTACTTGCTTTAGTCTAGATTCTAATTCCTTATTTTGGTTTTCAATGGATGTCATACCCTTGTCAAATAATGACAACTTTGTCATAATAGCTGCAGTTTTGTTTTTAAGAATGGCAGCCATTTGGTTATAGTAAAGGGAGTTCTCGTTTTTTACAGTAGTTACCATACTCGTTCCACCTTTTTTGTTATTGTCAATGTTAGGGAAGCACGTCGTATCAAGTGCCTTGAAAATCGACATAGTGCGGTCTGACACCTCTGGATTATAATTATTTATACAATGCTTAAAATTACAAATCATTTTATATATTTCTTGTACCCTACCTGATAGCCAGACAGACCAACCGGTATTGATAGGGCATAGTGAATCTTCTATATTATTAAGATCTATTTTCTGATATTCAGAATATGTATTATTGTAATGCAAAATCACATTGATTGTATCATTTATATTTGATGGGAATATACTAGTATGGGATAATGCATCTGAAGTAATGTTTGAATAAGTTGTTAAAGAACAAGATTTTTCTATGAAAGAATGCAGATATTCGTCATCAACCAACTCTTTTCTATTAGATTGTATGTCTGAGTATATGTCAGAATTACATTGAAATATTCTATCTTTAGCGTCGTCAGAAGAAAACGTTCTATTCAATAAGATAAGGTAAAAGTTGCGCATAATATTAAATTATTAGTTAAATGTTATCGTTAACATCATCTGGTTTTGTTGCATGGATACCCCAAATGTCATGGCGAGACGCCCCTTAGCGTCGTGGCCATCCAGAAAATCAAAATGACAAAAACTGGATGACCACAGCCACTTCGTGGCTTCGCCATGACGGATTTTTATTAATTTCTCGATCCATGCAACAATGCCACATCATCTAAACTTCTACATATGATGACCTATCACCTTTATATCATTATATATTTCTTCATGTATATTCTCTGCAATCGGAATATTTGCATAGTGTGGATTATTAGGTAGTAAATATTCTGTTTCCTCATCACCAAGCATTGGGGTATAAAGTGGTTCATCAGTATCAGTATCACTCTCTGCTTGATTATTAGCCTGAGCATTAGCTTGTTCTTGTTTAAATATTTCCATTGCTTCTTTAGGAGTTCTTACTATCTCTACATTATTATCCTCCTTATTTTCTACAACCTTCGGTAATGCTATTCCATTATCATTAGTTTGCTGATCAGATATTCCACAATTTCTAGTAATATATTTATAAGCCATAATTGGCCACTTAGTAATCACAAAACAATATTTATTAATAAGATACAAGGCTACAGCACTAAAAGCTATGCTGCCTGCTGTAATATAGTACGGGTTAACTTCAGTGCTACCAATTGATTTATTCGTAGAGTTTACATCACCGCCGTAATCATCTGGTAACGCGTTAAGTGATTTATTATAGTTATTTTGTTTCAAACGATTTAGAATATAGGTTGCATCTTCTTCTGCCTGCTTTACTATTGCCTGATGTTCATCAGTTAATTCATGTCTTTGCATAACCTACCTCTGATTTTCATTATTATTAATACTTACTTCTGTATATAGTAAATAAATTTTTACTATTTGGCAATATATTAAGTAATTTATTATTAATACTTACTTCTAATATAGTAAATAAATTTTTATCATTTGGCAACACGTTAAGTGATTTATTATTATAATTATTTTGTTTCAAACGATTTATGATATAAGCAGCAGCAATTCCAAATATGGCAGTAAAGAGACTCAGAATGTAGGAATGGAAGTTTTGGTAAGGGTTTACCGCAGAGAACAGGACTATAGAGTTAAATATTCCAGGAGATAGAAGGGGTAAATTTGAGCCGGCAATTATAGGCAAGAAGCAAACTAGAATTGATGGCTTGGATCAGAAGATAATATCACTGTATGCTAAAGGGATGAGTGGCGTTATTGCATGGATACCACAAAAGTCATTGCGAGGCACCTCTGGGTGTTGTTGTGTGGCTCATAATTTACCGTATTATGGTTATTACAAGTATGGTGTCATACCGTGGCTTGACCACGGTATCCAGAAAAAACCTTAATAAAAAGACTGGATGCCGTGATCAAGTCACGGCATGACATTGAACGCTTTGCAAAAATTCGATCCACGCAACGATGCCCCTCGCATTATCCTACAAAATCCCGAGTAAGCAAACTATTACCCCCTAGAACGATGATCAACCTTTTTCAGTTGAGGATTTTTTATGGCGTTTGCTAATTCTTGTTTATAATCATTTTGCTCGCTACTTTTAGCAGGTTCTTTCTTAATTAACTCTCCAGCCTTAGTCGCTTGTTGTTGTATATTAATAGGAATTTCCGATTTATTTACGGCTTGCGGTTTCCATCCGGCATGAGGTAGAGGCGGAGGCGGTGGAGGATACATTGAAACAGCACTAGGTGATAGCAGCATTTTAGAAGATTGATGCGGTTCATTACTTACTACTCCCGATATTTGCTGTTTTTGTCTATCCGCTTCTTCTTTTTTACGCTTTATCGCAGCCATAGCTCCTTGAGCCTGTCTCTCTAGGGCTGTTGGCTCTGATTTTGTCGCCTTATTACTACTATTTTTATTATCAAATTGCTTTGCTCTTTTGTCAGTATCTTTTATAGTATTTATTTCTTTTTCACAACTTTTTAATGTAGCCTCAGCGACCGGTATAATTTTATTATTAATCTCTCTCATGCGTTCGTTAATACTATTTATTAGTGCTTTATCTTGAGCCGTTCCTTTTTTTGCTCTCAATTTTTTTAGTTCAGCTTCAGCATCTTTTTTTGATTTCTGTGCTACTATTTGCTGTTGTTTTAACTCTTCTAAACGTTGTGCATGATTATTTATTTTCTCTTCAGAAGTTTTTACTTGAGAGGATGAAGTCCGAGCAGTAGCATCTTGTTTCTTGCTAGCCGCAAATTTTGCTGCCAGTTCTTCTGCAAGAGTAAGTGGTGCTTTCTTCTCGGTTACTTGGCTAATTTTATTATCTGATGATTTATCTCCTAAGTCTGCTGTTTCAAGATCATTAAATTTTGCTTCAGGTGATAACTGTTTATCTTTAACTTTTTGTAATTCCGGCTCTTCCTTTTGCAGCTTCTCTGTTGTCTCTTTTAACAAATTATGAAGCTGTGTGGTAGTGCTGACGACAGGAGTTTTTACCCGGTCAGGAAATCGCAAGATTTTATAAGCTTTTTCTAAGTCTTCTTTTAAATAATCATAAGTCGCTTTAATACCGATTACCTCTGTATCAAAACTTGCAGCAATTTGAGCAGCTAAATTGACAGCCTCCGGTGTCGGTTGTTTTCCCTCTTCACATAAAGGTTGTATTATAACTTTAGATTTATCCCCCAAGAACCATTTTGAGAAAATATTTGGTTCATAAATTTGTATTTGAACTTCCACGCCTTTTGTACCTTGGATTTTTATCCCTCCTGCGTAGCCCGTAAATTTATTTAACCAAAATTTTGGGTGATCTAGCTCTGTTTTCAATCCATCAATATCTTTTAACTTAGGAAAAATATTTTTTATATCATTATCCTTACTCTCAAGAAAATTATTTAAATTCTTAAAAATCTTATCATTCTGAGAATTTATATTGTTTATCTCATAACCGGCGGCATTTTCCGTAAAATTTAATTCAAACGGCTCTGCTTTTATTTTATCATATAATTTTTTTAACAATTCTTCATTAAAATCTCCGTTATCATTTGTGCCACGCAAATTTTTCTTCAACTCTTCAAAAGTCATTTTTCGTGAAGCGGCAATACTAGAACTATGCAGATCGGTATTAAGCATGATTGTTTGAAATGCTAATATATATGCGGCATCTTTACTTTTTATTTCCCCGTTCGGGTTTTGTTCACAGTATTTTTCTCCAAAAGCTTCAACTAATCTATCTATTTTTTGAGCTTCACCCGGCAACTTAAATGTTTTTAAATAATCCCGCAAACTTTCTAAAAAAAACTTTTCTTTAAAATCAAATTGTTCAACAAAATTTTTTAATATTTTTTGGTTATCTATTCCGCCGGTTCCTAGATAATCTCCTACCGATTCTAAATTTAAATTTCTTTTTTCTTCATAAAAAAACTTAGCGGTTTCTTCTACAAAATCTTTATTTTCTTGCAAACATAAATCTTTAATTTTTTTTATACCACCTTTAGAATGATTATTAAAAAAATTAATTATTTCTTTTTTATTTTTTTCAGAGAAAGTCATAATATTCCCTATTAAGTTAATTAATTTTAATCTTTCATATATCTTTATACATATAAAGTTACCTTAATTCAAACACTTTATATGTTTTATTAAATTAACTACTAAAAGCTGCTTCAATACAAGCAAAAGTTGCAATTTTTAATATATCATTAGCAGTAGCACCGGTTTGTAAAATTTGAACCGGATATTTAAAACCGTTAGTTATTGGACCGATAAAGCTATTTGAAGAAAATTCTTGAAGTAATTCGGTAGAGATAGCGGCGGAATTTAAACCCGGCATAATTAACACATTGGCCGGTCCCGATAACCGACAAAATTCATATAATTTGCGTAAATTAGAGTTCAGAGCTACATTTACCGACATTTCACCGTCATATTCAAAATCTAGCTTCATATTATTAAGTTCCGGCTCATCATCTTCCTGAAAATTATCTAATATTTTTACCGCTTCACGAATACGAGCGGTTTTTTCTTTAGTAGCATTACCAAAATTTGAGAAGGAAAGAAGTGCAACCCGAGGTATCATGCCCATATTTTTAGCAATTTCTGCGGTCTGTACGGCAATTTGAGCAAGCTCCCAGCTATTTGGAAATTCAGTAATACTATTATCGGCAATAATTATGTTCTGTTCCTTAGCGATCATAATAGAATAGCCTAAAATTCTGCGATTCTGTTTTACCGAGATTACCTTCATTATATCTTCAAGGCTATCTGCATAACTCTTGGTGACCCCTGTTAGTACCGCATCCCCATCGCCGCACGCTATCATACAAGCGGCAAAAATATTTTTATCCGTTTTAACTAATTTTGCACAATCTCGGTAGAGATATCCTTTGCGTTGCAATCTTTCATATAAATAATCAATATATTTATCAAGATTCTTGTTAATAGCCGCATTCATTATTTCTATGTCGTCTAAATTAGTATCTTGCCCTATTTTTTTTAAAGTAGCTGCTATTTTTTCCCGGCGTCCTATTATAATAGGATGACCTAGTTTATCGTCACGCATCATAATCGCTGCCATAATTACTTCTTTCTCTTCTCCTTCGGCAAATACGATTCTTTTAAGAGGTGCATTATGTATTTTTTCGGCAAGTAAACTCATATAATTAGAAGTGGGGTTTAGTCTGCTTTCTAATTCTTTCTTATATTTATTAATATTAAAGTCGGTAATTTTAGCAACTTTACTATCTATCGCAGCTTTAGCAACGGCGAGCGGCACTACGGTAATTAATCGAGGATCGAAAGGCACGGGAATAATATAATCAGGTCCGAAAACCATTTTATAGCCGAAATAAGCTTTATATACTTCTTCCGGCACGGGCTTTCTAGCAAGAGCCGCTATTGCCTGTGCGGCGGCTATTTTCATTTCTTGATTAATGGTTTTAGCTCGAACGTCCAACGCACCACGAAAGATATACGGAAAGCCCATAACGTTATTAATTTGGTTATTATAATCAGAGCGACCCGTGGCAATAATCGCATCACTCCTAACTGACTTTATTTCCTCGGGAGTAATTTCTGGATCGGGGTTAGCCATGGCAAAAATAATCGGGTCTTTAGCCATTTTAGCCACCATTTCTTTTGATACCGCACCTTTTGAAGATAATCCTAAAAATACGTTAGCCGACGCCATAGCTTCCGAAAGGGTGCGTAAACCCGTCTCTTGTGCATACAGTTCTTTCCACTTATTCATGCCGCTAGTGCGACCTTTATAGATTACTCCCTTCGTATCGCACAAAATTATATTTGACTTGTCGGCTCCAAGAGCTATCAATAACTCAATGCAGGCAATCGCTGCCGCTCCTGCACCGTTTACGACAATTTTAAGATCGCTAAACGAGCGGTTAGTAAGATGTGCGGCATTTATAAGTCCGGCAGCGGTAATAATTGCCGTTCCATACTGATCATCATGAAATACCGGTATTTCCATAAGGCTTTTCAGTTTTTCTTCAATTATAAAACATTCGGGGGCTTTAATATCTTCAAGATTAATACCGCCGAAACTATAATTAAGATATTTTACCGCATTAATAAATTCCTCAGGATCTTCCGTATTAATCTCCAAATCTATAGCGTCGATATCGGCAAAATTTTTAAATAAAACTGCCTTACCTTCCATTACCGGTTTTGAAGCGGCAGCACCTAAATTACCTAGTCCCAAAACAGCAGTGCCGTTAGATATTACCGCCACCATATTACCCCTTGCGGTATATTTATAAATATCATCGATATTTTTAGCAATCTCAAGGCAAGGAGCCGCCACGCCCGGAGAATAAGCTAGAGACAAATCTTGCTGCGTGACTAAAGGCTTTGTCGGAGAAATAGCAATTTTCCCTGCTTTACCTTTGCTATGATATTCTAACGCTTCAGCGTAATTAATTTTATTCATTTCATCCATTAGTTTCCTGCTTTCTATTATTAATTTGGATTCATGTCACCCACACTCTCTCGATGTCATTCCCGTGAAAACGGGAATCTACTTAACAATATAACAAAATTAGTAAGTTAGATACCAGCTTTCGCTGGTATGACACCAAAAATTCGATCCATGCAACAACGCCAATGCCTCCTCGCAATGACGTTTAAGGTATCCACGCAACAATTGCCTCCTCACCCCAATATATACATAATAATCGATAGAGTGATGAGCGAGAAAAAAGTAGTAAAGGTTATGATAGACGCCATTGATTCCGGATCGCCGCCAAGTTGACGAGATAATACATACGCCGTGCTTGCACAAGGCAAACAGCTATATAATACCCCTACGGATTTGTTAACGCCGTCAATTGACATTAACCATAAAACTATTACCGTAACTAACGGAAAAGCTATTAATTTAACAAAACTTGTTAATATTACGTTAAATAAAAGTTCTTTATGGATGGTAAAATTAAGACCTGCCCCAACGTTCAACATGCCTATAGCTAAAGCCGCATTAGATAGACTATCTAATGTTTTCTTCAAACCTAAATGTAGTTCAAGGTTAGAATAATTAAACATAAATCCGACAATACTGGCGATAATTAACGGATTGCGGATTATTAGCTTAACCATTAAAAGAATGCTGGTTTTAAGAGTAGTGGCTACTGATTTATCGGGAATATAATAAGCAAAAATTATAACCGATAAAATATTAGTAAAAATAATCATATAAGAAGAAATTACCGCAACTATCGCCAGTCCTTCTTCACCTAGTAGCGGAGCACTTATGCCAAAGAAAATGTAACTATTATAACGAATTGAACCTTGAAATATGGAAGTAAATTGTACTTTATTAATATTATATTTTTTCTGATAAATAGCTAAAATAATCGAGATAATACAAGTGGATATAATAAGAGCGAATACTAATTTAATTATTGAGGAAACGCTTAAATCCGCAGTGGACACGTAATTAAAAAGCATCGCCGGAAATAATACGAAATATGATAGTTTTTCTATCCCTCGCCAAAATTCTTCTGAAGTCAACCATTTTGTTTTGATAATACTACCAAGGATAGTAATCAAAAAAATAGGTAATGTACTGGAAAAAATATCGTTCATTGTGTTAGCTCGGTGTCATACCGTGGCTTGACCACGGTATGACAGTTAAACCTCTATAACTTCTCATTGATCAATTTTATCATTTCCGCTACTCCGAAAAGCTTAATAAAAGTTCCAAGCCTTGGACCTTCACTTTGCCCGAGTAATATCTGATATAATTCTTTAAAATAATCACGTAAATTTTCATAACCGGCTTTCATACCGATATCGTATATTGCCGTCTGAATTTCCTCAGATTCTGCATCAGCCGCTAAACTAACCAACATTTTTAAAATATCTTCTAAAATAATCTTGTGTTTAGCCGTCGGCGTTAAATATGATTTATGTGCTTTAATAAAGTCATTAAAGTATTTTACTGCAAAATCTGCTAAATGATCAAGATATAAAGCAGTTTCAGCTGTTGCTTTCGGTTCGTATCTTGTAATAAACGCCCAAAGTACTGATTTATCTGAAGGATTACATACTGAAGCTAAATTTAATAGTAATGCGTAAGTAATGCCAAAAGTCTCAATTTTCGGCACTTGTCCGTGATGAATATGATAAACAGGATTGGCTAATTTCTTTATTGGGTCTTCTTCTGCATGATATTTTTTATTAAAAGTAATATATTCATCAACATTTTTGGGTATTATATCAAAATATAACCTTTTTGCTCTGGTCGGCGATTGATACATAAAAAGCGACATACTTTCAAGCGGTGCGTATTTTAGCCAATCGTCAACGCTGATGCTATTACCTTTAGATTTAGAAATTTTTTCGCCGTTTTCATCAAGGAATAATTCACAACATAATTGTACCGGCGGAACTCCGCCAAGAATTCGGCAAATCTCGGAATAAAGACGTGCATTTGCTAAATGATCTTTGCCGTACATTTCATAATCAATGCTTAAAGCCGCCCAACGCATACCAAAATCCGGCTTCCATTGTAATTTACAATGTCCTTTTGTTACGGGTACTTCTACAAACTTACCTACTTCATTTTTATAAGTAACCGTGCCGCTACTCGGATCAATTTTTTCGATAGCTACCTGTAAAACTTTACCGGTATCAGGGCAAATAGGCATAAAAGGCGAATAGGTTGCCTTTCTCTCGGCTCGAAAAGTCGGCAGCATTAATTCCATTATTTCGTCATATTTTTCTAGTACTCGCATCATCATCTCATCAAACATACCGGATTTATAACACTGCGTACTACTATAAAACTCATATTTAAAGCTGAATCTATCAAGAAATGAACGCATTTTAGCATTCATATAATGACCGTAACTTTCATATTCGCCGAACGGATCGGGAATAGCAGTTAACGGCTGATCTATATGTGCAGCTACCATTTCAGGATTGGGGATATTACTCGGTACTTTACGTAATCCGTCCATATCATCGGAGAAACAAATTAATTTTGTCGGAATATCGGATAATTGTTTAAATGCTTCCTGCACCATAATTGTTCGAGCATTTTCCCCAAAAGTGCCGATATGCGGTAGTCCTGAAGGTCCGTAACCCGTTTCGAATAATACATAACCTTTAGCAGGTATTTTGCCTTTTAAATAATCTAATATTTTTTTTGCCTCTAGAAAAGGCCAAGCATTTGACTTTATTGCATCTTCAAATATTTCTGACATTTTTTTATTTTACTTGTGCTATATTGATAATGAAAGATAATCTAATACTCAAATGATTTTTCGAAGAGGAATGTAAAACGAGGGGTGAGCACGCATAGCCTATACTTAATAGGTGAGCATGCGAATCCCCCGAAGTTTTGCATAAACAATTCTTCAAAGCAGAAGAGTATACACTAAATTTAATTAATTGTAAAATATGACTTGTGTTTTTTATAGTTTTAGACAATTTTATTAATTATAAAAAAAATTTAAATAACTATGTTAATTGTTTCAGTTATAAATTTCGTTAGAAAAGATAATTTCCGTATCCTGCATTTAGGGCTAATTACGATTTCTATAATTGCTTTAACTACCGCTTATTTTGCCGAATATATATTACATTATACTCCTTGCCCCTTATGTGTATATGAAAGATTTCCTTATTTAACTTTAATTAAAATTTCTTTAACTGCTTTACTAATTAAAAAATTAAGTAAATATAGTTTAGGTTTTATTTTCCTTACTATACTTAGTTCCTGCTTATTATCTACTTACCATAGCGGCGTAGAGAGAGGAATTTTTGAGCCGAGTGCCCTTTGCTCTTCAATGATTCATATCCCGAAAGGTTTATCTATTAAAAATATCAGAGAAATATTTTATAGTCAGCCGATAACCTCTTGTACTAAAGCAACATTAAAAATATTCGATTTATCAATGACCGAATATAATTTGCTGTTAAATCTTTGCCTTTTATTTGGGCTATTAATTATTTGGTTTTATCCAAAAGAAAAAGATTTAGAAGCGTAAATGTCATTCCTCTTTATGTCATTCCAGCCTGCGGGCGTTGTTGCATGGCTCGAATTTTTGCAAAGCGTACGGTGTCATACCGTGGTCAAGCCACGGTATGACATTGGAATCATTTTTCGAACCACACAACAACGCCTAAGCATGGTATGAATTACATGTATTATAAAACTCTGTTATTTTATCCTTTACCGCTATTGGATCATTCATTAAATTAATAGCTCCCCTAAATTCTGCCGAGTTAGGTAGACCACTACTATACCAACCTATATGTTTTCGAGCAAGTGGCACGCCGGTATTACTGCCGTAATATTCTAACAATGCTTCATAATGTTCAAGGATTATGCTAAGCTGCTCAGCTATAGAAGGGGGCAGGGTTTCTTCACCGGTTTGCAAATAATGAGCGATTTGTGAAATTAGCCACGGCTTACCGTAAGCACCTCTACCTATCATAATCCCGTCTGCCCCTGATTGTTTTAAAGCCTCTTTAGCTTTGTCAAAACTATTAATATCACCGTTAGCAATAACCGGAATTTTAACCGCTTCTTTTACGCTTCTTATAAATTCCCAATCGGCACTGCCTGAATAAAACTGGCATCTTGTCCTGCCGTGGACGGTAATCATTTGAATTCCTGAATCTTCGGCAACTTTTGCAAGTATCGGTGCATTTCTGGTTTGATCGTCCCAGCCTGTACGCATCTTAACGGTTACCGGAACTTTTACCGCCTTAACGGTTGCTGCAAAGATTTTTGCCGCCAGTCCCTCATCTCTCATTAAAGCCGAACCGGAATAGCCGCCCACTACTTTTTTTGCCGGACAGCCAAAATTAAGGTCAATAATCTTAGCACCCATATCTTCGTTCATTTTTGCCGATTCCGCTATAACTTCAGGCTCACAACCGGCAAGCTGAACGCATGCACCGGTTTCGTCATCATGAATGATTGCACATTTTTGCAAGGATTGCCGTGATTCTACAATCATTGCCCTACTTGCTACCATCTCTGAAACTACAAGACCGGCACCGAATTTTTTGACTAACTTCCTAAAAACTAAATCCGTAACGCCCGACATAGGTGCCAATATCACGTTAGAAGCTAGTGTTATATTACCGATTTTAATCATTTATATACTCAACTTTCTGGTATTACAAGTACGGTGTCATGCCGTGGCTTGACCACGGCATCCAGTCTTTTACTAAAGTTTTTTCTGGATACCGTGGTCAAGCCACGGTATGACACCCGAGTGCTTTGCAAAAATTCTATCCATGTAACAATATCCCCTTACTTCCCCGATGACAAGGTAGAGTACTCGCCGTTTTCTTTTCTAACAATATCATACTGCCTTTGTGCTATTGAGTCGACAAAATGAATATTACCGGATAAGCCGATATAAGGTTGTCGGCTTTTCATTCTATTTAAAAATCGCTCTAAAGCAAATTCTTCTCCGATATAGCTAGCGGTCATCCTGCCAAGGTCGTAGGCTAAAGCGTGCATAAAATTTATATGATTAATTCCGAGTTCCTTAGCTCTTTCAGGTACATTGCTATTAACAATATTTAAAGAACCGGTAAAATTAATATTAATATTCTCCGGATAATCGATATCAATACGATTATCGCCGATTAAAATAGCTTTTTTGTCTAAATTATGTTTCGCTATACTAGATGCAACTAAATTTAAATTCTTTGGGTCATCCGATAAATAAATCACCGGTTTTGCTGAATCTTCTCTTTCATTGATGATATCAACATTATCGGAAATAATCGCTGCCGCTTTTGCTATCGATTCAGGAGTATCAAGATAAAATGCAGTGCGTACCAAAGTTGCACTTTTCTGAATTAATAGATTTTGTATTACTTGATTAACGGTTTGAGAATGCTTTCCTTCAGGTAAGAAAGCCATAAAATCCTTATAATTATTATCGCCGAAATAATTGATTATTCTAATTAACTGTTTTAAAGGTGCATGTCCGAAAACAAATAATTTTTCTTCCGCTAATACCGGATTATTAGACATGGTTATAATAACTATATCATTGGCTCTTGCTTTTTCGGCTATTAGCGAAGTAAAATTAGAATATAAAGGTCCAAGGATGATCTTAGTTTTACGCTTTACTATCTTATCCATAGCGGCAAGCACGTTTTTTTCATCCGATCCGTCATAAGAAGTAACGTGGATATAAGATTTTACCGCATCGCTAAGACCCATTTTAATTAAATCTTTATATTGCTTGCCGGCTACTCCATCCGCTCCGGTCGTCGGCATTAAAATTGCAATTTCAATTTCTTCTTTTATTATTTTTGGTTTTACTAAAGGAGTTTCTTCCTTAGCACTTTGACAAGCCGATAGATAAACTAGGCAAAAAAATGATAAAGTGATTCTGAGATTCAGTGAAGATTTTTCAAATAATCTAATTTTGGCTCTTTTTTGCTGCAAATTATAAGATTTTTTTGAAATAGGAGTGGCTATTCCTTCAAAAATCTTATTAATTTTCGCTAAAAAATATCCTATAATATAAATTATTTGAAAAATCTTCACTGAACCTAGAAATTTTTGTTTTATACTAGCCATAAAATATTATTATAAAATTTAAAAAATTATGAATCTGAAATCTGGATTGTATATTGTTTCAACACCCATAGGAAATTTAGAAGATATAACGTTACGGGCATTATCAACCTTAAAAAACTCAAGCATTATTTTGTGCGAGGATACCAGAATATCGCAAAAATTACTAGCAAAACATGGGATCAAAGTAAAATTACAAGTTTATAATGACCATAGTGACGAACAAAATAGGAAAAATATTGCAAGGTTAATTGATCAAGGGGAAATAGTCAGCCTTATTTCCGATGCCGGCACCCCCTTAATTTCCGATCCCGGCTATAAGCTGGTACGAGAATTACGCACTCTTAATTATCATGTAGAAATAGCACCCGGGGTTTCATCGCCGATTGCCGCTTTAACTTTATCGGCTCTTCCGACCGATCGATTTTTATTTTGCGGTTTCTTGCCTAAAACAATCGAGGGTAAAAAGAAAATTTTTAATGAATTTGCAAATCTTCGTGCTACTTTAATCTTTTTTGATACGGCAATACGCCTAATAGAGTCGTTAGTTATAGCTAAAGAAGTTTTAGGCAATAGAGAAATATGCGTAGCGAGGGAGCTGACTAAGCTTTACCAAGAAGTGAAAACGGCAACAATTAACGAAATAATCGAATTCTATCAAAATAATCCTTTAAAAGGCGAGATAGTTTTATTAATATCCGGCTTAGCTGATGAAAATGATGAAAAATTAATAAGTGATTTGCAAGCCTTTATAAAATTGTCATTAGCTAAAAACCTAACTGCCAAAACTACCACTGACCTTGCTTATGAACGATTTGGCAATAGCTACAGCAGAAAGGAAATATATAAGGAGGTGAATAAATTGAAGGGTAAAGGTATTATTGGTAAAGTTCATGATTGAAATTAGAATTTAGAATTTTCTTTTTTTGCTTCTTGATATTTTTGTTCAAGAAACTCGTCTACAAGCGAACCTGAATTATGATTATATTGCTTTAACAAATTTTGAGCTTCTTTTATTGCTTTTTTTATACTTATTATACGCAATTCATCATTAACGGTATTTATAATAAAAGAGTCTCCCGGTTTATATTTCAGAGAGTTTCTAATTTGATGAGGAATTAATATCCTACCGTTTTTATCTAAGTGAGTATGTAAAGCTTTCATAACTTAGTTCCTTTTATGACTAGTATTAAATTATGCCATGTTGTATAAAACGTGTCAAATAGTAATATTACGGTAGAGTATGATCCGATGGAAGAATCTCCCCTGCTCTTTTTTCGAAAGCATTAATCATTTTTTCCGTTGCTTTGACAAAATACCCCCCTATCAATTTATCTAATATACTCGATTGCATTTTAAAATCGATATTAAACTCTACTAAACTTCCTTTAACATCCGGTGAAAATTGCCATATATTCTTTAAATATTTAAAAGGTCCGGAAATAGCTTCGACATTAATTAAATATCTTTCACCGTCTAATATTTTACAGGTAATACTTGATTGATATTTTTCCGAAAATCCTTTTACCTGCAGCACTAACTCGGCAATAATTTGTTCATTATTTTTAGAAATAATTTTAGCAGCTGCACACCAAGGCAAAAATTTAGGATATGCTTCTATATCAAGCACTAAATAAAATAATTCGGCAGGGCTATACGGCAAGATTTTTACTTGACTAAATGACGGCATAAAATTCGGTTAATTTCATATGGATAAGATATACTGCTCGTATTTCAAGAATTAGATTTTATTTTGAAGGGTGAACGCACGCAGCCTATACTTAATAGGTGAGTACGTGAACCCCTGATAAAATGAAAAAATAATTCTTGAAAGATGAGTAGTATACTAAAAGTCTGTTACTTTGCCTTTATGCTGCCAATCGCCGTATCTTGTAGGTTCTAACCCTTTGGCTCCGCCTATTTCTTTACTGCTTTCTTTTTCTTTTGGCAAATTTTCTTCTTCTAATATATTATCTTTTTTATTATCCATAGTTTGATATTTTTTAATTTATGAAATTTTCCAACCTTAATAGAATTTATATTAATAATGCCTTAGCTGCAAATAGTAAAATAGAATTAACAGGCAATCAGGGACATTATATTAAAACAGTGCTGCGATTAAAAATACAAGATCAGTTTCGAGTCTTTAATAATGTCGACGGCGAATTTATAGCACAAATTAACAATATCGGCAAAAATAATTTATCTATAAATATTACGAATCTTTTAAGAAAGCCGACGCCGCTACCATCCTTAACACTAGGGCTGGCAATAATAAAACCGGAAAAATTTTTGCTCGCAATAAATATGGCAACGCAACTTGGCGTGACTAAAATTGTGCCGTTAATTACGGAAAGATGCCAGTTAAGAAATGTTAATAATGAGCGTTTGCTTAAATGCACTATTGAAGCAACGGAGCAGTCGGAACGGCTTAGCCCGCCAATTATCGAGCCGATTATTTCGCTTGAACAATTTTTAAAAAACCATAGCAATAATTTAATATTATATGCTAATGAGTGCGAGGATAAAGCTAATTCTTTGCTGAAAATTTTACCTAACGGCTTAAATAATATATCGGATATTTTATTTATTGTCGGACCTGAAGGGGGATTTAGTAGCGGCGAACTCGAAAAATTAGCCGCCCGGGAAAACGCTAAATCTTTTAACCTCAGTGCTTATATCTTACGAACCGAAACCGCTGTTGCCGTCGGTTTGGCACAGATAGGATTGGTTAGGAATGCCGATTTGAGATGAGCTTAACGTTATTATGAGTAGGTAATGTCGATGTTAAACGCTCTAGATTCATCCTAGCTAAAAGCGGGCTTTGTTGCATGGCTCGAATTTTTGCAAAGCGTTCGGTGTCATGCCGTGGCTTGACCACGGCATCCAGCCTTTTTATTAAGGTTTTTTCTGGATACCGTGGTCAAGCCACGGTATGACACCATACTTGTAATAACCATAATACGGTAAATTATGAGCCATGCGGGCAACGAGAATGACACCCTTTTTGTAGCAATTTCCGATTCACATAGACATCAATAAGAGTCCTTAAAAAGAAAACTCACTCATCAATAAAACGCAGCTGGTTCTTAGATCAAGGTCATAATCTATAGTATTATATATTAAGCGTTTAATGTCAGTAAATTTATCAAGTAATGACGAAGGGGTTTTCGTCGGTAATTTATTTAATATTTTATCCTCTAAATCTGTAAGCTCGATATTAACGCCCGAAGATTTTTTTATAATTCGATTCATTAATTGTAAAATATTATCAATAAATTCTAACCATAATTCTCTATCCTTACCGGAAAATTGATTAATGAAAGCTAGCCTAGCATTTAAGTCCGTATAATCGGCAAGCGGCTTAATGAATTTTGCATATGCTTCATTACCTATAAAATATTTCGGCGATCTAATACTAATTTTAAAACACCTTGATCTTATGGTAGTAAGGATACTAGCGGCTTTTAAAGTAATTAAAAAAATATAACTATTTTTTGGGGTGTCCTCTAAGATTTTAAGGCAGGAATTCGCAGCGTTTAAATTCATTAAGTCTGCTTGATAGATTATAGCAACCTTGTAACCGGAAACGGCTGAAGTTTTATTTAAGAATTCTTGCAGCTTTCTTATCTGATCTACAGAAATATCTTTAGAATTGGCTGTAGCTGAAATTTCTTTTGCTACAAAATAATAATCAGGATGATTTTCTAAAGCAATATTCTCTCCGAATATTTTTTGGCGTATAAATTCTTGAACATCTTTTAAAGATTGATCTACGTCTTCGGTTTCAATAAGCCAGCTATTATAAAGTTTTTTTTGGTTAAAACTAAATTTAAGACGTTCGATTATCATATTTTTTGGGTATTGGTGTCGGTTTAGAGAATCGTCATTGCCGGCAATAGAATAGCCAGCATTGTTGCATGGCTCGAATTTTTGCAAAGCGTATGGGTTGTCATACCGTGGTCAAGCCCTGTGTTGTACGAACGTTAAAGAAAAGGCTGTGTCATTCTAGTTCCTTGATCACGGCATCCAGAAAAATAAAGCAGTATTAGGCTTATTTTAGAGTCTTTTTATGACATTATAGACTGGATTCCGTGGTCGTAGCCAC
>JAJIYK010000107.1 GCA_020881235.1 Rickettsia endosymbiont of Oxypoda opaca
CCAGAAAAAACATTCATAAAAAGACTAGATGCCGTGATCAAGTCACGGCATGACACCGAACGCTTTGCAAAAATTTGAGTCACGCAACAACGCCGATCAAGTCGCTCGCAATGACGATTTGGGCAAGTTCTAGAGCCATGCAACAATGCTTATAGTTATTGTGTATGACTCAAATTCTCGACGTCACAGTTAATATCTATTTTTAACAGACTAGACCATATTTTTTCCCAGCCCTTTGTATGAGTAGTATTTGGTATGATTCTTTGCTTAACGCAAGATGAATTACTAGCCTCTACATAGCGTTGTGCAATAATCGGCGGTACTCTTTTGTCATCTGCTCCCGAAAAGTGTAATTGTGGGATGTTATTAACTTGTTTGGCGTAACCTATAGGATTTAATGAACGTGATAAAAAACCTCTGCCGTTATGAGTATTATCAAATGTAGCGGTATCTAAATTACCGGCGATAGTTATGATATCTTTAACATTTTTATTTTCTACCGCAACCATAACAGCGATTCCGCCACCGCCCGAAAAGCCTACTAAACTAAATTTCTGGCCGTTAGTTATATTGTTTATTACATCGTTAATAGAATATACAACTTCTCGCCCTATTCTTTTTTCGACCCAATAATTGTCCGAGCTACATTTAGGATTTAACTCTAAAGGTGTATATTGACAAGGTCTGGCAATATAAACAACGTTAGGTCTGTTATCCATTATTGCAAGCTGTAATAACAGCGTAGTAAGAGGAGTCGGATTATCCGAGGCAACAGCATATTTTTCAGAAATATGACCGTCGCCTTCAATATAAAATACATAAGGTAAATTTTTATCGGTAATACGCTGATAAGTGGTAAGGACGAAGTCACCGCCTTTGACGTATTTAGGTTGAAAATTATTTTGAGTAGCCAGTGCTGCTGCATTTTTAGTTCTGGTAGCTACGTCCGGAGTACAGGCAAATAATA
Organism: Rickettsia endosymbiont of Oxypoda opaca; assembly: GCA_020881235.1. Lineage (GTDB taxonomy): Bacteria > Pseudomonadota > Alphaproteobacteria > Rickettsiales > Rickettsiaceae > Rickettsia. The sequence continues at coordinate 968 of JAJIYK010000107.1, forward strand.
AAATAGACATTAAGAGTAGCTTAACGGCGTTGATTATCATGATTTATATAACTTATGGTTTTGAATAATGGTATTGTGTTGTGGCTTGTAAAGCGTTGTTGCATAGATCGAAAAATGGCTTCAATGTCATACCGTGGCTTGACCACGGTATCCAGTCTATAATGTCATAAAAAGGCTCTAAAATAAGCCTAATACTGCTTTATTTTTCTGGATGCCGTGATCAAGGAACTAGAAGACACAGCCTTTTCTTTAACGTTCGTACAACACAGGGCTTGACCACGGTATGACACCATACTTATAATAACCATAAGTGATAAGTGTTAAAAAGGTATCTCATCATCCAGATCGCTATGATCAAAGGAATTATTTTTATGTTCCGATTGTTTTGCTTCCGGGTAATTGTCTGAACTATTATTATTGCTGGAATTTCTACTATCTAACAATATCAATTGAGAATTAAAGTTTTGTAGCACCACTTCGGTAGTATATTTTTCTTGCCCTGAATTATCGTTCCATTTCCTAGTTTGCAAACTACCTTCCAGATAAATTTTAGTGCCTTTTTTTACATAACTTTTTACAATTGATACTAACCCTTCGCTAAATATTACGACTCTATGCCATTCCGTTCTTTCTTTTTTTTCACCGGTATTGCGGTCTTTCCAACTTTCGGTTGTTGCTATAGAAAAATTTGCTATTTCTTTCCCTTCACCGGTGGTTCTAATTTCCGGATCACGTCCTAAATTACCTATTAATATTACTTTATTTAAGCTACCGGCCATAAGATCACTACCTATTAAAAATATTATTATTGCAATAATAAAATAAAAGAGCCTATAATACTACTGTTTTTTAAAAAATATTTTAAAAAATTTCAGTAAATATATGGTTCAAGTATGGTTCAAGAATATATTAAAGTCCGCGGGGCTAAAGAACATAACTTAAAAAATATAAGTGTCGATATCCCCAGAAACCGATTTGTCGTTATTACGGGCCTTAGCGGTTCAGGTAAATCTTCATTGGCATTTGATACGATTTATGCCGAAGGTCAAAGGCGCTATGTTGAAAGTTTATCTTCTTATGCAAGGCAATTTTTGCATTTGCAGAATAAACCTAACGTCGAATCGATTTCAGGTTTGTCGCCTGCTATAGCAATCGATCAAAAAACGACATCTAAAAACCCTCGTTCTACCGTCGGAACTATAACTGAAATTTATGATTATTTAAGATTGTTATATGCAAGGGTAGGAATCCCTTACTCCCCTACCACGGGCTTACCTATCTATAGTCAAACTGTTTCCGAAATGGTAGATATAATTAATGAACTGCCTAAAGGTACAAAATTATACTTATTAGCACCGATTATTAGAGGGCATAAAGGAGAATTTAAACGTGAAATTCTCAATTTAAGAAAACAAGGCTTTCAAAAGTTAATTGTTAACGGTGAAGTTTGCGAGATCGATGATTTACCGAAATTGGATAAAAATAAAAAACATAATATAGAAGTAATAGTCGATAGAATAGTTTTAGAGGATGATTTAGGTAATAGGTTAGCCGATAGTTTAGAGAGTTCTCTTAAGTTGGCGGAAGACATAACTTACTTAGAAATCGTTGAATTACCGGCAGGGGTGAAGACAAAATTTGAGAAAAACCAACGCATTACCTTTTCGGAAAAATATTCTTGTCCGGTATCAGGTTTCCAGCTTACGGAAATTGAGCCGAGAATCTTTTCGTTTAATAGTCCTTTCGGTGCCTGCCCGAAATGTGAAGGGATAGGCAAAGAGTTTTTCTTTGACCGTGATTTAATTGTTCCCGACCAACGAGTTTCCATTAAAGACGGTGCTATTATCCCTTGGGGAAGCACCACATCCAAATTTATTTTTGAGACGTTAAAAGCATTGGCTGATCATTATGAATTTTCTATTAATGTACCTTTTTCAAGTTTACCGGATAAGATAAAAGAAATTTTATTTTACGGTTCGGAAGAAGAAGCAATAAAATTTGAATATCATGACGGTTCTAAAACTCAAATAATAGAGCAGCCCTTTGCCGGAGTAATACCGAGTTTGGAAGAAAAAGATCGTACGGTAGAATCTCTTTTGATTAAAGAAGAATTAACGAAATTTAAATCGGAACATAAATGTACGGCTTGCCAAGGTTATAGATTAAGAGAAGAATCGTTATGTGTTAAAATAGCCGATCTTCATATCGGTAAAGTAGCAGCACTTAGTATCGCACGATTGCAAGACTGGTTTAGTCATCTAGAAGAAAAACTAAATAAAAAACAACTATTTATTGCCGAGCGAATATTAAAAGAAATTAACGAGAGATTAAAATTCTTAATGAATGTCGGTCTTGATTATTTAACGTTAGCCCGAGAATCAGGGACTTTATCAGGCGGAGAAAGCCAACGTATCCGTCTTGCTTCGCAAATAGGTTCAGGTCTTAGCGGGGTTTTATATGTATTAGATGAGCCGTCTATCGGCTTACATCAACGGGATAATACTAGACTAATCGAGACCTTAAAAAAGCTTAGAGATCTCGGCAACACCGTTTTAGTCGTTGAGCATGACGAAGAAACAATGTATGAAGCCGATCATATTATTGATATAGGACCCGGAGCCGGTATCCACGGCGGGCGGGTTATTGCTGAAGGTACTGCCGAGGAGGTAAAACATTTTGAAGAAAGTATTACGGGGCATTATTTAAGCGGTCGACAATTTATTGCGGTACCGACTGAAAGGCGACCGGGTCATAATAATAGGATTATAGAATTAATAGGAGCTAGTTCTAATAATTTAGATGACGTCGATATAAAAATCCCGCTCGGTACGTTTACCGCTATAACGGGTGTATCAGGAAGCGGTAAATCAAGCTTGATGATTCATACATTATATAAGGCTGCATTAAAGCATTTGGAGCCTGCTGCAAAAGTCTTTTCAGGAAAATATCGAGAACTTAAGGGGCTTGAATATATTGATAAAATCATCGACATTAATCAATCCCCGATCGGTCGAACTCCACGGTCTAATCCTGCTACTTATACCGGAGCATTTACTCATATTAGAGATTGGTTTGTAGAATTACCCGAATCAAAGGCTAGAGGCTATAAAGTCGGAAGATTTTCCTTTAACGTCAAGGGAGGAAGATGTGAATCATGCCAGGGTGACGGATTAATTAAAATTGAAATGCATTTTTTACCGGATGTTTATGTAAGATGTGACGTTTGTAACGGTTATAGATATAATAGAGAAACGTTAGAAATAAAATATAAAGGAAAATCTATTGCCGAAATATTAATGATGACGGTAGAAGATGCAATGAAATTTTTTGATAAAATACCGCTGATTTATGAAAAACTTATAACTTTGAATGAGGTGGGTCTCGGTTATATAAAAATCGGTCAATCCGCTACTACTCTTTCGGGTGGAGAGGCACAACGAGTTAAGCTTGCTAAAGAATTATCAAGACGCTCAACCGGCAAAACTCTTTATATACTCGATGAACCGACTACGGGTCTCCATGTCGATGATATTAATAAATTGTTAAAGGTATTACATAAACTTGTTGATATGGGTAATACCGTGCTAGTCATCGAACATAATTTAGACGTTATAAAAACAGCGGATTATATTATAGACGTGGGACCTGAAGGCGGCGATAAAGGCGGTAAAATAGTTGTCTGCGGCTCCCCGCAGGATGTTGCTGCTTGCCCTGCGAGCCATACCGGTAAGTATTTAAAGGATTATTTGAGGGGGAGGTAGTCATTCCGTGGAAACGGGGTATTGTTGCCTGGCTCAAATTTTTGCAAAGCGTACGGTGTCATGCCGTGACTTGATCACGGCATGACACAGCCTTTTCTTTAGCGTTCGTATAACACAGGGTCAGGCCACGGTATGACACCATAACTTATAATAAATAATAATGCGGTAAATTTGCAATATATTAATCAACTTAAAGGCTAACAAAGGAGGTGCCGGGAGCTAACCTCAGTCATTAACATAACGACTTTCCGCTACATTTCATATCTAGAAGATACTTATAGCAGCGGACTCCCGGCATAATAAATATTAGCCTTAGGTCGATATATGTTAATGATAGAGGTTAAACATCATTAAGCGGTTTTTAATGTAAAGTATTAACGTGAACAAGTCAAGAATTTTATAATTATAGGTTGTAAAAATAATTTGTTCAAAGGTTTTGGTGCGATAGGAAAAAGGAATTTTTAGTAAATTTGGTATTTGCTAACCTGGAATTAAACAGCGAGAAACTTGATTACTCTCTGCGTCCGCCGTTTAATACCTTCGTAAATTTGTCCGAAAATGTCGAATGGTGGACGATAGTGGGCTCGAACCCCCGACCTTTACGAAGTCAACCTAAAAGCCTCTTTTGCCTTATTTTTTTGTTCTTTTTTCATATGCTAATTTGTAGCTTACAATCCTCTGTATTTAGGGCTTTTTCTCTATTACCAAATAGTTATAGCTCAACTGTAGTAGAGTTGCAGTGATTTGTCAATGTCTAAAAAATATTGCAAATTTGAAAATAACATGTGGATATGATGAGCATATAGTGAGTGCAAATTCATGAGCAATTTTTATCTGGTAAATATATTAGACCTTTTGAATTTGATAAGAAATTATAGCAACTATTGGTTATTTAATTGTATATAGTTAGGATAAATTATCATGTTTTAAAGTATAATCCTGTTTAACATAAGATTTGTTTTTCTGAGTAAAGCATATTACAGTTTAATTATATATGAATTAAGCTGTGGGAGGATTTATGTCAGTTAAATCACTATTGTTTACTAAAGAAGCATTA
>JAJIYK010000108.1 GCA_020881235.1 Rickettsia endosymbiont of Oxypoda opaca
ACGAAGCAATCCAGTAAAAATGCTAATTTTAGCATAATTTTATTATGTTTTATGGATTGCCACAGCCACTTCGTGGCTTCGCAATGACGATTTTTGCAACGTTCGTACAACACAGGGCTTGACCACGGTATCCAGAAAAAACCTTAATAAAAATACTGGATACCGTGGTCAAGCCACGGTATGACACCGTACTTGTAATAACCATACTACGGTAAATTATGATCCACGCAACAACGTCTTCGTGGTTTCGCAATGACGAGTTTTTTATTAATTAGAGTGATAAAAACAAAAAGGCTCTCTTTTTGCAAAGAGAGCCTTTCCGCTAAACTACCAAAGATATACTTTAAAAAGTCTATAGATCGGTAATTAGAAGTTTACACGAACTTTTAATGTACCTGTATGAGCAACATACTTACTAGCTAGATTTGCATCATAACCGATTCCATACTCCATTTGTGGACCAGGTCTTGCAGCTATGCTTAAACCTAAATTGTAAGATGTTTTAGCACTTTTATCAGGTAAACCGGTCATAAAATCTACTTGCCCATCTAATTTAGCTTGGGTTTTAGCATACTTACCGCTTATTTTGTGAGTAACAAAAGCATGTGCTTCCGGATAGAAAGCGAAGCCGCTTAAGTTCATAACATCACCAAGAACTTTAGCACCGACAATTACGTCGGTTTTATCGCTAAATTTGCTAGCTACTTCCTTGTTCAGGAGTGTTGTACCGGTTTCCTTATAGCTTTCATCACCTGACTTTAAGTAACTAATTCCGGCCATTGGAGTCAATAATACACCATCCATTAACTTAGCATCATAACCAAGCATTACATTTCCACCAAAGGTCATATTATCATAATTGCTAGTCGCAGTCTCTGCAATTTTTTGACCGTTAGTAGTATCCGCCATATAACGTTTGCTCTTGGTTTTTATTTGACTTAAATTAAATGTTGCACCACCTTGTACGAAGAAGTTATCGACAAGCTGCTGAGCCCCGTATAAAGAAACTAAGAAACCGTTAACTGTACTCTTATCACCTGATTTATAGTTTTTATACTTAATTTTAGTTTGATTAATACCAATAGCAGCACCAACCATTAAGTTGTCATTAGCCATAGTATCGAAACCGAAGATACCGCCGGTAGTTTTAGCATTATAACCAGGAGTACCCTTTATACCTTTCTGAGTCGCATCAGTATAGACAGGTTTTAGCCAAGCACCGTAACTAACGTTATCATCAGCATCGTCAGCAGCTCCGACCACCCCACCTTCAGGTCTTGCAAGTACGCCTTCAGGTGCTCCGACAGGTAATTGTGCATATCTAGCAACTTCTACTCTATTTCCGATAATAGATGAAAAATGTTCGGTTGTATTATCTATTACATTGTCAATTAAAGCATCAACATCGGTTACAACAGCTACTATAGCTTGAGTTAGATCCGCTGAGGATTCAAAGTTACCAAAGTTAGTAATGGTAGCAGACGCATTACCTGTATTCTTTATATTTGTTAGTGTTGCAATATTATCATCTAAACCAGGAATATTAACCGGATTCATAGCAAACGCATTAGCGATTACTGCATTCCTGTTATCTGAAGGTTGTAAGACATAATCAGTACCGGACTTAACTAGATTCCATTTTATAAATTGCTGATTAGAAGTAACAATAGTATCAGCATTAACTAAATTAAGTGGCTGACCATTTGAGGTAAGGTTAGCTCCACCAGTGATGAATGGGTATATACTACTAGCATTATTTATGGTTACATTTATATCTCCTTGATTATCAACAATTAAAGTTTTTATTGTTCCAGCTGCTGTAACTGATCCACCGTCTTTGATAACGATATTACCAAGAGTTCCATTAGGGAAACCAGCTGAACTAGCATTAGTGAAAGTGGTAGTAATGGTAGTATCTGCAGCCCATGTAGATACACCGCCAGCAAATGTTAAAACGTTAGTATTTAAATCAATATTACCGTTAATGGCTGAGGCACCGCTGAGAGTTGAGTTACTAATAACTTCTATATCATAATTATTAAAGTTGATATTTTGTGAGTATATAGCTCCTTGTAAACCTGCGTTAGAACCATCTGGACCAGTAAATTCTACTAGTGCCAAAGATGTTCCTGATACACCAAGATTACCGACTTGAGCACTTCCTTCGAAAGTTGCAGTACCATTATTAGCTACCAACGCCTTAACTGTACTTGTCGATAATAAATTTGTTTCATTTTTGAATACTATCTTACTACCAACACCTGTAGCACTTCCAAGTTGAATGCCGGCGTCAATTATACCTCCTGCTGTATAAATTGTATTATCATCAACTCGAAGAGTATTTCCTGACACGTAAGTATCACCAAAGTTTGTAGTATTCTTAGCCACAATTACAGTCTTTAATTTTTGACCAGGAAGCCCTAATCCGTACACTTGACCGCCATTAGCAGCATTAAGAGTTACAGTACCTTGACCATTATTTACTGGAGCAATTCCTCCAAAGAAATTAGTTCCTTCGTTAACGGTAAAAGCTATATCACCGCCAAGTCCAATGCTTACAATATTATTTGCATCACCCACCGCTTGACCGACATCAATAGCGTCTCCAGCAAATGCAGTCACCACTACAGGAGCGTTCCCAATTCCACCGGCTGCACTTGTAATTGTTACGCCTTGAATTTTATCTGTTGCAGCTAAGGATAAAGCTACTCTAGGACTATTTTTTCCAAAAGCTATGTTCTTAGCACCAAATTCTTTTGTTAAAGTAACATTATCTGAACCGGAAACTTTTATTGTTGATATGGCATTTCCTGCATTTGTAGGATTCAGTGTAATAGGAGTAGTATTAACAAACTCTACTGTTCCTTGATCGGCTGCAACACCACCAATAGAATCTGCTTGATAAGCTCCACCGATCTGCAAGGTAGAAGTAGCATCAATTGTAGTAGCACCAGCAAAAAATACAGAATTTTTGAACTGAACTGTAGTACCATTTGTTATTGCAACAGTGTTTAATTTACTAGCTGCAGTACCAACTTGTCCACCGACAATACTTGTTCCGCCGCCATTAAATTCAAAAGAACCTTTATTAGCAGTTTTAGCAGTAATGTTAGCCGCATATAAGCTAATATCTTTGCCAACTATTAACGTGTCATCAAATCCTGATGTAAAAGCTATTGCTTTTAAAGGAGCGGCAGCACTACCTAAATTTGTTCCTTCTACTAAAGTTGTATTACTAGCAGCGTTAGCACTAATTCCAGGAGCAACATTTATTGTACCTTGACCGGTTATTTTAGAAATTTTATAAGTATTGTGATCTAATTGTACTGAAGCATTATCTCCCATATCTAAAGTATTAATATATGCATCACCTGCATTTAATATAACTTTACTTTGACCGACTAATAACGAATTGAGAGATCTATCAGCAGCACCAATTGTACCGGAAATAGTTAAAGTTTGTGTGTCTTTTAAGGTACTTGCGTCAATAGCACCATTATTTCCTGCAACTGCTAAAGCTATATTTGCTTTAATTTGTAACGCTGGACTTACTGAATCATTTAAAGTAAGTATATCTCCACCGGCAAAATTAATATTACCAGCATCTACAAATATACTATTTCCACCAAATACTAAATTATTACCGGCAAGGTTAATAGCGTTTATTGACAAACCTCCGGCATTAGCTCCAATATTACCGTTGATCGTTACGATACCGGCATTTCCGCCAACTTTAGCAAGGGTAATTATACCATTATTTGCTGTGCCTGTAGTAATTGCAGCATTAACTGTAGTACCTGCTTCTAGTACAAGAGTATTATTTTTTCCAGCAGCAATAGTTAATTGAAGAGTAGTAGCATCAATACTATTACCGGTCTTTAAGGTCGTGATTGTAGGATCAGTATGTTTAGTATTAAGTATAGAAACAACGTTCAAAGGATTATTTGCAGTCCCGATAGTACTATAAATATTGTAATTACCGTCTAATACTAAAGTACCGTTACCGTTACCGCCAGCTTTAGCTATAGTTGTAATATCTTTAACATACAAATCTGTAGCAGCAGCATTAGCAGCACCGGGATTTGTTAGGGTTAATTGAGTATTACCGGTAAAATTGATTGCAGCTAAACTCTTATCCTTAGCACCGATAGTACCTGTAATGCTATGATTTGCACCGTCTACTATAATCGAACCACTATTATTGTTCGCAGATGTATTGACTATGTTACCTGTAACAGTTTGAGCAACTGTGGAAAGCTTCATTGCGGAAGTAGCATCAGTTAATTTAATATTAGTAGCTTTAACAACGGCATTTGTACCACCTTTAAATTCTACAGTTCCTGCACCGATATTAATAGTATTTAATGCGTTACCATTACCAATACCGTTAGTAACAGTTGAAGCACCTTCAAACGCTAATGTACCGGTCCCTGCATTTTGACCAGCAACATCAGTAGCAATTAAATTTTTACCAGCACCAATTGTTAAAGAACCACCAGCATTAGCAGCAGCACCTTTTAATGTTACAGTGTCTGAAAGAACCAAACCATTATTACCGTTAATTGTTACCGACTTCCCGTCTTCTACTATAAGGTTCTTTACTTTAGTAGCAGCACCATTAGAGAATTCACCACCAAGTACTACACCGGTTGCGTTAATTGTTAAAGTACCGTTATTACCTCCTGTACTTAAAAAATCAACATTAGAATTAAATTTGTCAGTAGTAATTGAAACGTTAGCACCTGTATTGCCAAAATCAATAGTTGATAGACCAACATAACTACCAACTTCATTAGCTACAGCAAAACCACCGACAGCAACACCATTTAATCCTAATATAATGTTAGCAGCATCATTAGTTGCCACAATCTTTAATGTTTTTCCTCCAACAACACCAGCGATACCTACAGTATTATTGCCTACATTAACTGTTACGTTAGCTATTGCGGCGGTGTTAAAAGTAACCGTTGTATCGTCATCAGCGGTAATTACTTGGTTAGCTTTGGTAGCTATAACGGAATCACCGTCTCCAACGATTGCAGCCTCAACCCAGTTAGCACCTGTTGCAAAAGCTGCAGGAGTAACATTAGCAGTTTTAGTACCAGCACCGAATGCTGTACTGCCGGTTCCGACGATTGCAGCCGCTGCAAAAGCAATAGTCGAGGCTGTCGTTATTCTTTTTAAAAAACTTGGTTTTTGAGCCATATTTTTTTCCTATTTTAAGTTTAAAAATTTTAGTATAAACATTGAAATACACTTTAAGTAGTATATCTTAACGATTCATTGCTGTAATAATCATTATTTACTGATGATTACAGCAAATACTTAAAGCCTATATCAAAGGTCTCTAAACACCTCGGTCAGTATAATATAAAAACTGTGCAATTACAAGAACCACGTTAAGTTTTTTTATATAGTTTTAGGCATCGCGATATTTTTACCACAGAATAGTAATTAATACGTCATTGCGAGGAGGTATTGTTGTGTGGATAGAATTTTTGCAAAGCTTCCGGGGGTCATTCCGTGGCTACGACCACGGAATCCAGTCTTTTTATTAAGGTTTTTCCTGGATACCGTGGTCAAGCCACGGTATGACACAGCCTTTTTTCAACGTTCGTACACTAGTGGGTCAAGTCACGGCATGATATACGGCACTTTTTTAGAACCATCCACACAACGCACCATAGCAATTTACCGTTCTTCAAACGCTAATTCTTTCGGGCGGTTTTCCCATCTTAATATTTCATCGATTTTGTTATGCCAAATTCGCATAATTTCTTCCTCATAGGCAACAATTTCCTCTTCAGACCAGCTGAATTTGTGAAACATCTCATTTGCTACCTGAAGCACCTTACTATTATTTTTATTAAAAACTTCTGCTAAATGCTTATCTTGTTCTTGCTTATAATTTAAATGTGCAGCTCTACCGAGCTCAGCCACTTTATGCATTTCATGACTACGCACTTGGATTTCAGCATTACGTCTAGAATGAAGGAATTCCACTATCGCATGAATAGATTGGTAACCATTATCTTTAGGTTTATCAATATAATCTTTGATATGTTTTAAACTAAAACGGTAAAAATCATTAATTATATCGAGAGACGTATAGCATTCGGCTTTACAACCGACAATAACCCTGAAAGCAATAAGGTCGCTCAATTTGTCAATAGTAATTTCTTTCCTTTTCATCTTTTTTAAAATAGAATAAGGATCTTTTAGCCTTGCATATATTTCAGCACCTACTCCGCCTTTATGCAACATATTTTGAAGTAGGTTAATAGTTTCGTGAATCAAGTACTCCTCCTATTAAAACTAAATATGAGATTAATCCAAAATATAAGTTATTGTCGTGAGTGTTTATTTTTAAAAATCATTTTATTAGCAACTTTAATTTAAATTATTGCACGCTTTGTAACTTGATAACAATCATAAAACACCGGGTATAATAGATAAAATTAATTCTTTAACTCAAAATTAAAAAACAGATTAATATTAAAATTAAATATTTTCAATATATTTGTTTAATTATTTGATAATATTTTAGTCAAAATTTACTTAGCTTTGTATTTTAAGAAGGAAAATTAGGGAATTATGAACATTGCCTAAAAAAAGTGGTCTTGTTGCATGGCTCGAATTCTTGCAAAGCGTACGGTGTCATGCCGTGGCTTGACCACGGCATCCACTCTTTATTATTAAGGTTTTTTCTGGATACCGCGGTCAAGCCACGGTATGACACCATACTTGTAATAACCATAATACGGTAAATTATGAGTCATGCAACAACACTCGCCTTTAGCTAGAATGACATCAACAATTTGAGCCACGCAACGGCACTCCCCGCATTGCCGGAGCGGCACTGAGAACTGCAGTCATGTTATCGAAATTACCGCTGCACTCAAGCACTATATCAATGCCGGCGGCAAAAGCTTTTTTGGTAATGTCCGCCATCCCGCCGGATAACGCTTTCATCTCTATCGCATCGGAAATGATAAGTCCTTTAAAGCCGATTTCTTCTCTGATATAACTAATAACTTTTTTTGATAAGGTAGCAGGGTTATCCGGATCAAGTGCTTTATATATTATATGTGCCGTCATAGCAAATTTGCTAATCGGCAACATAGCCAGCTCCTTAAAAACATAAAAATCCGTTTTCTCTAGCTCTTCTAAAGAAGCTTCTACGATCGGTAAGGCTTCGTGGCTATCCTTTGTAGCACGCCCATGCCCCGGTATATGTTTAATGCAGCCGGCTATTTGTGCTTCAGCCAATCCTGCAAGTGCAGCTTGACATAAGCGAATTACGGTAGCGGGAGTAGAGCCGAAACTTCTATCGCCGATAATATCGTGTGCTCCTGCATGTCTTAAATCCGCTACCGGTGCAAAATTTAAATTAACGCCTAGCTCTTTAAGCTCTTTTGCTATTTCTGTATAATTTTGTTTACATTTTTCGGCTGCAATGTCTATGCCTTCCTGTTCGGCTATATCGTCAAATATTTTAGCACTAGGTGCTAATTTGAAAGTAGGAGCGATAAGCCTTTTAACTCTGCCGCCTTCTTGATCGACGGAAATTATACAATGTTCCCCTAACAGTTCTTTTATACTAGCGATAAGCTTAGTAAGTTGTTCTCTATCCTGAATTTGTATTTTTTCACCTAAACCATCTGTAACAGTTTCCGATTTTATATTACGCCTGAATAAAATTACCCCTAAAGGAGGATGATTTTGAAATAACTTTATTTCTTGCGTAGTTAATTCAGTACCCGCTATACCGATAATTATCGGTTTTACTTGCTTTTCTTTCATAAATATACCTCTTGATGTTATTCCGAACTCTTTGGGTGAATATAGTATTCTTACCCTTTATACAGGCGGCACAGAGAAATTGGCAAGGAAGTTCGTAATATCATTTGACAAAATATTAAAATTTTTAATCAGTATATCGATTTTATAAGAGAGGGGGGAAATATTTTGTTTTACCGATTGTTTTGCCGATATTTTTTTATTCTTAGTTATATAATCTCGTATGATTTTAAGGTCCCTATCGGTGTAGTATCTTCTGTTTTTTATTTTATAAATGCTCAAATTAAGGGTATTATCTTCTAAATATCTTAATTGAGGAGAAGAGATATTTAAAAATTTTATTGCTTCGCTAGCAGAATAATATTTTTTATCTAGTTTCTTACTAAATATTTTTTCCGGCATCTTTTCTGGGGACATTTTTTTCCGAAGATTCGTTAATTAATATTTTTAAATTAGCAGAAGGGGTAAAACGCAATATCCTTTTTGACTCTATAGTAACCGGTAATTTAGTATGAAAATTTATACCGGGTCGTGGTTTTTTTTCGCTAATTTCAAAACTACCGAAATTTTTTAAAGTTAACTTTTTGGTAAATGCCGTTTCTAAAATATTAGAGAAAATAGCATTAACAATTTCTTCGCATAAACTGTTTGGTAGCCCTAACCTAGAGCTTAGTGCAGCAGCGACTTTTTCTTTGGTAACGGTCATAAAATATAACCTTTTTGCAAAGCGTTCGGTGTCATACCGTGGCTTGACCACGGTATCCACTCTTTTTATTAAGTTTTTTTTCTGGATGCCGTGATCAAGGAACTAGAATGACACAGCCTTTTCTTTAACGTTTGTACAACACAGGATCAAGCCACGGTATGACACTATACTTGTAATAACCATAATACGGTAAATCACGAATCTGCTTTTGCCTTTTCGTTATACTCGCTAATATTGTCATTTAGCTTTTCTAACTTATTAACAATATGTTTACGCATTTCTTCTTGTTTTTTGTCATTAGCTTTTTTGTATTCTGTCATTTTTTTGTTTAGATGATCTAAAGATTCCTGTAGCTTTTTGGCTCCTTTATCTTTTTTATCTTTCATCTTTTCCTGAATTGCACTTACTTGATCGGATAATTGGGTATAAGTATCGCTAAGGCTTTGATTAAATTTATCTACGCCGGTTTTAGCTAAATCCTTCAAATTATCTTTTAATTCCTGAAGATTTTCGGTTACTGTTCTAGTTTGCGAGGTAGTTTCTGCATTTTCCTCTTCGTTTTGCGTTGTTGCTGAAGAAAAAGCGTTAGAGGTAAATACTAAAGCAGCAGTTGTTGCAAGCGTTAATAAAATTTTATTTTTCATTGTTAGGACTCCAAAATAATTTTTAAATGGGTTTTAATTTTTATGTTTGTTATTATAGTCTTCGATTTTTTTACTTAATTCACTAAGTTTTTTTACTAAAAGCTTGTTATATTCTTCTGCTTTCTTACCGGTCGCTTTGTGATATTCCGCCATATTTTCTTTTATACCGTCATATTGTTTTTGTATCGATTCTAAAGAGCGATCTTTATTATCTTTAGCGTGTTTTTTCAATTCATCTATTTTAGAAGATAAATTATCGGCTACATCATGGCATTTCTTATTAAATTCAGCAGCAATAATTTTGGCGGAATCTTTAAGGGTATTTTGTAATTCTTCAATCGCTTTGCCTATCGTTTTCATAATAACCTCATTGTTGAAAATAAACACATAAACTATAACTTAAAATATTAAGTTACTTAAATAATAAATTATGTTATATAAAAAAGCAACTACTACAAAAAATTATTAATAGAAAAACTATATAAAAAAACACATGCTTTTTGTTAAAATTTATTATACTATACAATTTTAATTATTATAGGGGTTTTATGACGTTAAGAATACGTGATGCCGCATTTGATTTTTCAGTGCCGGTAAGTGGCAATAAAAATATCAAATTATCAGACTTAAAAGGAAAATTTGTTGTGCTATATTTTTATCCGAAAGACGATACCCCCGGCTGTACTATCGAAGCACAGGATTTTAATAAATTAAAACCGGAATTTGAAAAATTAAATGCCGTAATTATAGGAATATCAAAAGATAATTTAAAGTCACATGATAAGTTTAAAGAAAAATATTGTTTAGAATTTGATTTAGCCTCCGATGCAGATTCCGATATCTGCGAGCAGTACGGCGTGTGGATTCAAAAATCAATGTTCGGTAAAAAATATATGGGCATCGATAGGGCAACTTTCTTACTCGATAAAGATGATGACCATACAATTATGCATATTTGGCGTAACGTAAAGGTTAAAGGCCATGCTCAGGAAGTCCTAAATGTTCTAATCCATGGCAATAATTTTATGTATGGGGAGTAATTTAATTTTACTGAAAATTCTTTAAAAACTCAAAGTCCTTGCTTTGTAAGCAAAAAGATTCCGGCAAGGTTATTTTGGCTACAAAGCCGTCAGTTGCTTCGGTCTTTACGAATAAAGTTATTCTTGCGTTACTCTGTTCTAGTCCGGAGCATTTTGTTAATAAACTTACTATCTGTTCCAATTCCGTATAACTGCCGGGGAAAAGCTGTAACTCGATTTGTTTGCCGTTAATTGCTTCTTCAATGGACATGAAGCTTTTAGCCGTCAGCTTTATGCCGCCTTCGTCTTTTATTATATCGCAATTAACTATCACTAGATTTTTAACGTTGAGCAAGTGAGTATAATCACGTAACACCTCCTCGCTAAAAATAGTTAACTCAAAAATATCATCGGGATCGGAAAGCTGTAGCGTAATAAATCTTCCTCGTGCCGACATTCGTGAATCTTTTTTCTGAATCACACCGGCAAGTGTTACTCGGTTAGTACCGTGCGGTAAATCATTATGCAAATTTGCCGAACTTAAAATATTTAATCGATTAAATATTTCTTGATATTCCGATAACGGATGGTGAGTTATAAATAATCCCAATGCCTCAAATTCATAAAAGGCTAGCGTATTTTTATCGGCATAGTCGCTTGCTATTAAAAGCTGTGGACTTAAGCTATTTACCTTAATTAAACTAAATTGATTAGAAGCTTGCTCTTCATGATAAGAAATTGAATAAGCTAGAAGCTTAGCAATACTTAAAAATAATTGCTGACGATTATCGTGTAGCTCATCAAAACAACCCGATTTGATAAGATTTTCCAGTAATTTACTATTGATAGATTTAGGCGGCATACGTTCAATAAAATCAATAATGGTCGTAAACTGCCCTCCTTTCTCTCTTTCCTCCGCCACTAACTTACCGAAATTCACGGTAACGCCTTTGATTGCACCTAGTCCAAATACTATGCTCTTTTGCTCTTCTGGATTCCCGCCTTCGCGGGAATGACATATAGGATGGGAGGCTATACTAAAATAACCGGTGGAAATATTAATATTCGGTGGAATGATTTTGATATCGTTATCTTTTGCTTCTTGCAAAAATAAGCCGAGTTTATCATGATTACTTAACTCAAGATTCAAACATGCTACCAAAAATTCAGCAGGGTAGTTAGCTTTAAGATAAGCAGTTTGGTACGAAATAACGCCATAAGCTGAAGCATGTGCTTTGTTAAAACCATAGCTGGCAAATTTAGCAAGAGTTGCAAAAATTGATTTAGCTTGACTTGCCGAAATATTATTAGCTACCGCCCCTTTAACAAAGATTTCCTCCTGCTCCTCCATTTCTTTTTTGATTTTTTTACCCATAGCTTTACGGAGTAAATCAGCACTGCCAAGAGTGTAACCGGCAAGTTTCTTAGCAATTTCTAATACTTGCTCTTGATATATTACTACGCCGTAAGTTTCTTTAAGTATCGGCTTTAGTAACTCATGTAAATAGTCTGGTTGCTGCGTGCCGTGTTTACATGCGATATAGATCGGGATATTCTCCATAGGACCGGGACGATATAAGGCACCAAGGGCTATCAAATCTTGTACGGAATCAGGCTTTAGACGCCGAAGCGTATCTTTCATTCCCGCACTTTCAAACTGGAAAACCCCGCTCCCTTTACCTTTGCATAACATTTGATAAGTTTTTTCGTCGTCAAATGTCATATCATTAAAGTCAATCTCGATGCCTTGTTCTTTTAAAAGCTTTTTACAGTCAGTAATGACGGTAAGAGTTTGTAGCCCCAGAAAATCAAACTTAATTAAACCGGCAATTTCCGAGTATTTCATCGAATATTGCACTATTAACATATCGGAATTAGTATCCTTGCAAACAGGTACTATTTCGACTAAATCTTTGCCGGCTATTACGATCCCTGCGGCATGGGTAGAGGCGTGCCTATGCAACCCTTCTAAAATTAGCGAAGTATCTAAAACTTGCTTTATTAATTCTTCTTCGCCTTCTAAATTATATAATCCTTTGCCTTTAGCTGCACTTGAAAGCTCGGGTACTTCTTTAATAGCCTGATCTAAAGTTATGAGATGAACGGCACTAAACGGTACTAGCTCCGTTAAATAATCAGCATATCTATATGCTAAGCCAAGTACACGGGAGACGTCCTTAATTACCGCCTTTGCTTGCATTTTTCCGAAAGTAATTATTTGACCGACCCTATTATTGCCATATTTTGAACGAACGTAATTTATAACTTCTTCACGTCTTTCTTGGCAAAAATCGATATCAAAATCCGGCATTGAAATACGTTCCGGATTTAAAAATCGCTCAAATAATAAACCGAATTTAATCGGGTCAAGATCGGTAATTAACAGACTCCAAGCTACTATTGAACCCGCTCCCGAACCTCTACCGGGACCGACTAATATCCCCTGCTCCTTACTCCATTTTATAAAATCCGATACTATAAGAAAATAGCCGGCAAAGTCCATTTTACAAATAATCTCTAATTCATAATTAAGACGAGCAAAATACTCCTCCTTAATTGTTGCTTGTTCCCTTGGAGAAATATTTTCTAATTTAAATTTTGTCGATAACCTTGCAAGCAAACCGTCTTCAGCATCTTTTTTAATTAAATCCGTTTCGCTAATATTTTCGCTAGAGAAATTAGGAAGCATCGGCGGGTTGGGATGTGCCGCTATGTAACAACGCTGACTTAAATTTACGGTATTTTCTATTGCTTCCGGTAAATCAGCAAAAAGCTCTCTCATTTCCTTAGGGGATTTAAAATAACAATTATCGCTAATCGTTTTACGATCTTGATATTCTTTGGTCACGCCGGCAGAAATACACAATAACACATCATGTGCATAATGCATGCTCGCATCACTGAATAATAGTTTATTAGTAGCAACTAGCGGAATATCTAAATCATATGCTATTTTAATATGAGCCGATTCGATAAATTGCTCTTCCGGTAAATTATGCCGCATAATTTCAAAATAAAATCGGTCGCCGAAGATTTCTTTTAATTTACGAGCGGCTAGGACAGCCTGCGTTTCATCCTTGGCGAGCAAGCTTTTACCGATAATACCGTCTGTATAACAACAAAGTGCAATTAAGCCTTCATTATAAGTAATAAGGTCGTCAAAAGTGATGTGATCGCAAATTTTGCGATCATTTTTAGTGAAGATTAAACTAGATAGCTTAAGTAAGTTTTTATAACCTATTTCATCTTTGGCAATAAGTAGGATCTCGGCAAAATCGACTTTATAGTCAAATGATCCCCTAATATTATCAATAGCTAATTTACCAATATTATTCTCTATATTAAGAATAACGCCATGTATAGGCTGCACGCCTTTTTTAGCAGCTTGCAAGGCAAACTCCAGCGAGCCGAATAAATTACCCCGATCGGCAAGGCAAATAGCCGGCATTTTTTGCCGTACGGCTAACTCAACTATTCGCTCGATCGTTAACGCACTTTCTAAAAAAGAATAAGAACTTTGTGCTCTTAGATGGACAAATTCAGCTTGCATTTTATTTATGTATCAAATGTTAATAGTAGAATTCTTATATACTACGTCATGGCGAGTGACTAAAGGCGTTGTTGCATGGCTCGGTTTTACCTCGTCATTGCGAGGAGATGCGTAGCATCGACGTGGCAATCCAGTAAAAAATAGCTAAAAATGCTATGAAATTTATTATTTTCCTGGATTGCCACGCTCCTTTCAGTCGCTCGCAATGACGTTTGGGGTATCCACGCAACAACGCTCATACCCTATACCCAATCCCATAATATTCAAAACCTGCCGCTTTTACTGCTTCTGCATTTAAAATATTTCTAAGATCAATAATTATCGGCGATTTAACCGAATTATAAATTATTTCCCAATTTAATTCATTAAATTCCGACCATTCGGTAGTAATCACGATTGCATCTGTTCCGACGCAGGTCTCAATTGCCGATTTTATATATAATAAATTTTCATTTTCAAAATATTTTTGAGCATTATCTAAGCCCACAGGATCAAATGCTTTAACATACGCACCTTTAGTTAGTAAAATTTTGATAATTTCAATTGCCGGGCTATCTCTGATATCATCAGTGCCGGCTTTGTAAGTAAGCCCGAGAACAGCGATATTTTTACCGAGTAAATCATTACCTACTAAATTGCTAATTTTATCTACCATATCAAAAGGACGCTGCCGGTTACTATCAATTACCGCATCAAGGATTTTACAATCAGCACGGTAATTTTTAGCAAATGCTCTTAAGGCTAAAATGTCCTTCGGAAAGCAAGAGCCGCCAAAGCCGGGACCGGCATTTAAAAACTTTGCACCTATCCTTTGGTCAAGCCCCATACCGCAAGCTAAGTCTTGAATATTTGCTCCCGTTTTTTCACATAAATTTGCCATTTCATTAATATAGCTAACTTTAGTGGCTAAAAAACTATTGGAAGCATATTTAATAAGTTCTGCCGTAACTAAATCAGTCACTAGCAGCTTTATATTTTGATTAGTTAGAGGCAAATAAATTTCTTTAAGTAATTCTTCCGATTTTTTATTATTAATGCCGACAATTATTCTGTCAGGAACTAAAAAATCATTAACGGCTGTTCCTTCCCTTAAGAATTCAGGGTTTGACGCAACGTTAAACGTAAAATTTTTCTCTGCTAAATAACTAATAATTTTATTGCAAGTGGTCGGTGGAACGGTAGATTTAACCACTAACAAACAATCTTTACTTAACCAATGACAAACTTTATCGATAGCTTCAAAAACATATTTTAAATCTGCATCACCTGACGGTAGCGGCGGCGTCCCGACCGTAATAAAAACCGCCTCGGCAGTTGCAAGCCCGGCGTCATAATTATGGGTAAATTTTAATCTTCCGGATTTTATCGATTGCCGTAAATATTTATCAAGATCGGCTTCATGAATCGGTGATATACCGCTATTTAGCTTAGCAATTTTAGCTTGATCAGTATCAACACATACGACATTATGACCAAGATGGCTCATTATAGTCCCCGATACGAGTCCAACATAACCACAACCGATAAACGTAATATTCATAAAATTTTTATTATATATTATTTAATTTTGTATTATAAAACTTTAGAGTATACTTTATACTTGATTAGCGTTAATTTAGACAAGACTTTTTTAATTTGGTATTCTTATTTTACGCCGTTGCTACGAGGAGCGTTGTTGCGTGACTCGAATTTTTGCAAAGCGTACGGTGTCATTCTAGTTCCTTGATCACGGCATCCAGTCTTTTTATTAAGGCTTTTTCTGGATACCGTGGTCAAGCCACGGTATGACACCATACTTGTTGTAATAACCGGAAGCCACGTAACAATGCTAATACCCACTCGCAATGACGTTTGGGGTATCGCCAACATATTTAATTTCTACTACATATAATTATAGAATGAATTTTATCAAAAAAACCTTCTTTAACCTCTTTATATTTCTTGTTATATTTTCGATAATTATAACTTTCCTTATATATAGAGCTAATAAAGGATATATGGATGAGCCGATTAAAAAAATAATCGAGTTTTATTTAAATAGGCAAGATCTAAAAGCCGTAATAAGTGATTTGAAATTTAAGGAAAATCACCTATCAATTAATAAAATTTCATTAAATTTTATAGATAATGCACAAGGAGAAATTTCTAATTTTCAGCTTGTTTTTAATTTGCATGATTTAATATCTCATTCTTCGTTATCGGCTAATATTAATATCGATAAGTTTGCCGTTATCTCAAATAATAATGAAGAAATTATAAATACTAAAATAAACGGTGATTATACTTTAAATATAATAAAAAAGAGTGCTATTACTAAGATAAATTTAGCTGAAATAAAAAGCGATATCTTAGCTGATAAAAAAGGTGCTAATTTACCGCTTGGACAAGCCGCATGCTTATATAAAACCAATCCTTTGCAAGGTAATAAAAAAAGGATTGATTGTAAACTTACCTTTGAAGAGCAAGCTTTTTTAGCGTTTAACGGCATAATAACCGATAAAAATATTGCAGCAACCGCTAGTGCTACAAATATCCCGTTAACGATTTATCAAACAATTGAGAAAATTATCCCTAATAATCCGGTTATTTTATATCTGCAAGAGCATATTAAATCCGGTTATATACATAACGCTGAAGTTAGCTTAAAACTTGATAAAAATTTTGTTAAAGATGATATTTTAGAAGAAGAGGCATTAAACGCCAATTTGCATATATCAAATTTTGAATATAAATATCATAAAGACTTACCGGCTCTTAAAAATATTGATACTAATATTATAATATCCGGACCTAACGTAAAGTTTATAATAAAACAGGCTTATAGCGGCAAAAGCCTTATTTCAAACGGGATTATGAGCTTTAAATGGCAAGGGCTTGCAAAATCGGCATTTATTTTCAACGCTACTGCCAAAGGTGAAGTCGTAGATTTAATTGATTTTATACCTGAAGAGGCATATCAAAATACTAAAGCTCAAGGTATCGACCTTAAAAAAATTAAAGGGAAGGCAAGCTCCATAATTGAACTAATAATTTCTATTAATCCCGATACACCAAATAGCTATAATATTTCTTCAATATTAACAAATATTTCGCTTGATGCTTTTAATAATAATGTATCGTTACGAAATGCTGAGGCAAAAGGTACTTATAAAGATAATAAAATAAATTTTAGCGGCAAAGGTAAGATTAACGGTTATACTAGTAATTTTACGTATGACCATAATACGGCAGAAAATACTAACGAGTGTGTGCTGAAAATTAAAACTAATATTACTGCTACAAACCAAAAAATAGGCATATTTAAATTAATTTCTGGCAGTAGCATTTTTAATTTTGAATATAGTAAACAAAAAAATAACGAAAATTTTATCAATGTTAGCTCTAACTTAAATAATTTAGAATTTTATATCGATAAAATATCTATCCATAAAAAATTACATAAAAAAGCCAATTTAACTTTAAAATCTAGATTAAATAACGCTTCTTCAGGCAATAACATTGAGTTTAACCTTTCGGGAGAAGATAATTTAAAAATTATCGGCAATACTCTAATAAAAAATGACACCTATAACATTACTTTACCGGTCATTAACTACGCTCAAACAAATTTGAGAGGAAAAATTACTATGAATAAGCATAGCCTCACTACCGAGCTTACGGGGGCTAATCTTGATTTATCACACTCTAATATGTTGCAATTTTTAGAAAAAGAAGGGGATACTCGTAATATCTCTTTAAAAGCTAATATAGGAACGGTAAGGCTAAAAAATAACGTAACGCTCAATAATTTAGATTTAAAAATAAATTGTGATAAAGTAAGGTGTTTTGCCGGCTCCTTAAACGCCGCTATCGGAGATAAAAAAGTTCAAATGTCTCTGGCGGCTAAAGATGGGTTTGAACAATGGTTAGTTGATTGTGATAATGCAGGTAGCTTGCTTAAAGGGATCGGCTTGTACAATAATATGAAAAACGGTAATATACAGCTTACTCTCAACACCAAAAGATATGAGGTTAAGAAAGGCGAAATAATACCGATATTAGACGGCAGATTTACTATCAAACGTTTTGTAATAACGGATACGCCTTTTTTAACACGAATAGTATCTTTTGTGTCGCTACCAGGTTTTATTAGTTTTGTGGTAAATAATAAAAATGTTTTATTTGAAAATATGACCGGTAAGTTTAGCTATAACGGCAATATTATAACCTTGTGCGATGCGGAAGCACAAGGACCGTTTTTCGATTTTACGATGAAAGGTGATATTGATACTAAGAAACAGCAAATTAAGCTCAAAGGAAATGTTATTCCGTCATTTTTCTTAATCAGTACTATTATAACAAAAATACCGGTAGTGGGTAAAATATTTTCTAAAGTAGCACCTTACTCTCTGGAAGCGAAGTATTAGATTGTTGTGTGGATAGGTTAAAGCGTATCCTATGTCATTCCTGCACCGGCAGAGTTTTTGCTACACAGCTCGAATTTTTGCAAAGCATTCGTTGTCATACCGTGGCTTGACCACGGTATCCAGAAAAAACCTTAATAAAAAGACTGGATGCCGTGATCAAGTCACGGCATGACACCACCGTACGCTTTGCAAAAGTATGAGCCACACAATAATACTATATTATATCAAAGCCTAAATCTATATTACAAATAAATAAAATGAAAGAATTGTTAACAACGTTAATTAACCCGAAACGACATTATCTAATAGGAATTTTATTATTAGGCTTAACCTCGGGTTTTGCGTTTACCTTAGTATTTTTCACTATTCCGTATCAATTATCCGAAGCAAAATATACTACCGATATAATAGGCTCGATGTCCTTAGCGGCATTTCCTTATTGTTTAAAAATAGCATGGGCACCTTTTATCGATAAATATTCCGTACCGTTTCTATGTGCTAAATTCGGACAAAGACGAGGCTGGGCGTTGACGGCTCAAATATGTTTATTATTATCTATAGTAGGTTTTTTAGTTATTAATCCGAGTGATAATTTATATATTACCGCAATTATTGCCTTTATTATTTCGTTTTGTGCAGCTACTCAAGATATCGTATTAGATGCTTATCGCATAGAGCGTCCTGCTAATAAAGAAGAATTAACTTTAGCAATTACTTTCAGCGGTATGGGGTTTCGCCTTGGGATATTAACTGCTAGTGCCGGGGCGTTATATTTATCTAGTATTTTTAGCTGGCAGGCGGCTTATCAAGGAGCATTTGCCGTAACCTTAGTCGGACCTATAGTAATCTTATGTGTTAAAGAGTCAAAACCGAAAGAAAAACGCCATGCTACTCTACATTTAATGTCGATAAAGCAATATTTTGAGGTTATCCGCAAGAGTATTTTATCGTTAAAATTAAGCCAGCCCCGTTGGCTACTGACTATTTTATTTATTTTCCTGTATAAAGCAGGTGATTCGGTGCCGATGGCTATGAGTTCCCCTTTATTTCTTGATTTATCTTTTACCGCTCACGAAATTGCTTCAATTTCTAAAGCATACGGTTTAGTAGTGATGATTATAGGAGGGTTTTTAGGAGGGATTTTAACTTCAAAAATCGGTATATTTAAAAGTGTCTTAATTAGCGGCACTATCCAATTATTATCGCCTTTAATGTTTATGATACTTGCGGTCATCGGTCATAATATTCCGGCATTTATAGCTACTATTACTATACAAAATTTTTGTTGCGGTCTCGCCGGAACGGTCATTACTATCTACCTTGCTAGCCTTTGTAATAGTGAGTTTATCGCAACGGAATATTCATTACTTGCTTCTCTTAGCTCGTTTGCTAGACTTATGCTTGCTTCTTTAGGCGGTTTTTGTGCAAAATATATCCCTTGGTCACAATTTTTTTTAGGCAATGCTTTATTTAGTATGTTATTTATAATAGTGTTCCTGAAAATATATCGTAAAAAAACGGTTTAAGGGAAGGCTATTTTATTTAACTTGACAATTGCAACCTGCCCCTTCTTGTATAGCTTCAACCATATCTTAAACTAATTAGTGCCAGGTGCTAGGGGATAAACTCAATCATTGAAAACAATAATTTCCCGTTGCATTTAATGCTGCAGCACTCATGAAACGGCCCCCTAGCATAATAACACTAAGGTTTAAAAATGTTTTGCAATGATGGAGTTTAAACACCATTAACGGATGGTACTTTAACAGAATAATCTAGATAATCAAAGGAATTAAGTTGTTTGCTTAAGATATTAATCTAATTTTCGGTTGTAGTGATATTAAAAATACACAAAACGATACAGCGTCATTCCCGCATGGCATTGTTGCGTGGCTCGATTTTACCTCGTCATTGCGAGGAGGTACGTAGTACCGACGTGGCAATCTAGGAAAAAAATGACAAAAAGTGCTATGAAATTTATTATTTTCCTGGATTGCCACGCTCCTTTCAGTCGCTCGCAATGACGTTTGGGGCATCCATACAACAATGCCTCCTCGCAATGACGAGGTAAAATCGAGCCATACAACAACACCTATTAATCTAAGCGATGAGGAAGTAGAGTTCAGGGTTAATATTATTTAATAAACACTAAATTATTTTCTGAAGAATCAGCTACGCTAAACTCGTAATTTAAATATGAAAAATTTTTTAATTCACAAGGATTATCGATTGCGTGTGTAGCTATAAAATTAACCATATTGCCACGGGCTTTTTTAGCATTTATGCCGACAGTCTGTAATTTACCGTTTTTATTCTCTTTAAAAAATACATTAATCATTGGATATTTAAGACGGCTAATAGCAATAGCGGAAGAATATTCCATAGAAGCCAAATTAAGCAAATACTTATTTTTATGTTGTTTAAGCGTTTGATTGATATAGCTAGTAATTTTTTCTTGCCAAAAATCGGCAAGGTTTTTTATATCAGCTATTATATCAGGTAATTTAGCTGCCATTTCTAGTCGATAAGGTCTAATGGCATCTAAAGGTCTTAAAGTGCCGTATAACCCGGATATAATTAGTAAATGAGATTGTAAAAAATTTAATTGTTTATGCTTTAATTCTTCGATTTTAATATTATTATAGACATCACCGTCATAAGCAAAAATTGCTTGTTTAAGTTCTTGCTTCTCAAAATTTTGAAATCTTTGCCGATTAAGCTGTGCAAGGTTTGAACTTATATTCATTATTTCCGTTAATTGCTCTTGAGAATAATTTTTAAGTATCTCAAGCAAGTAATTTGTCGTGCTTAAAAATAGCGGTATGGTTGACTCTTGAAACGAGATAGCCTTAAAATTAAGGGTTTTTGCGGAGGAAATTATACTAAGCATTATATTACTAATATATTGATTGTAGGGCTTTCAGATTAGTATAAGAAAGCCTACATAAGCAATTTAAAGATACTAACGAGTAGGAGGAGTAGGAATTCTTGCAATATTATTGCCTATATTCCTATTCGTATCCTCTATCGTTCTTATAATAGCAGGACTCGGATCGGCCTCAACTGCTAGAGTAGGCTTCGGTTTAGTAGGTGCTTTATCTTTGCAACCTATTAAAATAGCAGCAGCAAAAAAAAGTATTAAATAATTTTTATTCATAAATGACCTAAAATATATTGAAAGTTTAGTATTAAAGATAATAGGTTGTTTGTTCAATGTCAATAGACCTCTTTTGTGATGAATCTTCGATCCACATAATAATGCCTTTGGGCATTGTTGCATGGCTCTAATTTTTGCAAAGCGTACGGGTGTCATGCCGTGACTTGATCACGGCATCCAGTCTTTTTATTAAGGTTTTTTCTGGATACCGTGGTCAAGCCACGGTAT
This sequence comes from Rickettsia endosymbiont of Oxypoda opaca, assembly GCA_020881235.1. Classification (GTDB taxonomy): domain Bacteria; phylum Pseudomonadota; class Alphaproteobacteria; order Rickettsiales; family Rickettsiaceae; genus Rickettsia. Next base: position 21,511 of record JAJIYK010000108.1, read on the forward strand.
GACACCATACTTGTAATAATCCTCTTACAACAACACTTTTAAGCCATAACAGCTTTATTACTTTTGGCATAATGAACAATAAAAACTACTTCTACCTGATTGCTTTAATTTAATAATTATTCCGTCACAATCTAAGCATTTTTCGTTGTCTCTATTATAAACCATAAGCTGCTGTTTGAAATATCCAGGGCTATTATCACCGCTGACAAAATCTTTAAGGGTGGTACCGCCTGCTAAAATCGCTTTCGATAACACATTTTTAATTGCAGTAATTAGCTTAGTTATTTCCTCAATAGTTAAGTCAGTACCTAACCTATTTGGATTAATTTTAGCTAAAAATAAGCTTTCGGAGGCATAAATATTACCGATTCCAACGATAATTTTATTATCCATTAACAAATTTTTTATCGGTACTTTGCGGTTAGCGAATTTACTCTTTAAATATTCGATAGTTAGTAAATCAGACAAAGGCTCAATAGCTAAATTATAAAAAAACTTTTCTTCCAAAAATTTAGTTTCATAACTATAAATCATTCCAAAACGCCTTGCATCGTTAAAAACTAATTTCTCGTTATTAGTAAGATCAAAAATTATATGATCGTGTTTTTTAATTTTATAATTATATAGCTGCAGTGTAAAGCGTCCGCTCATACCGAGATGCACTATTAGAGAATAACCGTTATTTAAATCGATAATAAGATATTTAGCACGCCTCCGCACAGCTAAAATATTTGCATGTAAAATTTCTGCAGCTAGGTTTGCAGATAATTTATAACGCAAATTCTCTCTTTTCTGCTCTACATTCTTTATAGCAAGACCTATTAGTTTCTGCTCAAGAGAGTTTTTTAACGTTTCTACTTCAGGAAGTTCTGGCATTTTATATAATTTATAAGTATTTTTAAATATCCTTGTCATGCCGTGGCTTGACCACGGTATCCAGTCTTTTTATTAAGGTTTTTTCTGGACCCCGTGGTCAAGCCACGGGGTGACATCGTAATAACTTTCCATCTCAATATAATACACTTAAATAATATGAACCAGACAAATTTTGGCTTTAAAAAAGTTAATTTGACCGATAAACAGAAGCTAGTAAATAATATTTTCACGGGCGTAGCAAATAAATATGATTTAATGAATGATATAATGAGTTTTGGAGTGCATCGTTTATGGAAAGCTGAATTTATTAGGCAAATTCCGAATTTAAACGCAAATATATTGGACGTTGCTAGCGGCAGTGGTGATATTGCTTTAAAAATTGCTCAAAAAGCCAAAGCTCGTAACTCGAAGCTTCACATAACTCTTTGTGATATAAACGAAGAGATGCTTGAAAATGCAAAAAAACGAGCAATCGACCTTAATCTTTTACAAAACCTTAATTACACTGTTGCCGATGCTGAAAATTTGCCGTTCCCTGATAATAGTTTTGATTATTATACCATAGCGTTTGGGATTCGAAACGTCCCCGATATTAATAAAACTTTAAAGGAAGCTTACCGAGTTTTAAAGCCGATGGGAAAATTCTTATGCCTTGAATTTTCTAAACTAGATGAAGGTTATTTCAAAAATTTCTACGAATTTTATTCTTTTAATATTATCCCGAAAATCGGGCAAATCATTACTAATAATCAGGAAGCCTACCAGTATCTAGTTGAAAGTATTAAGCTATTTCCTGCACAAGATGATTTTAAAATAATGATCCAAAATGCCGGTTTTGAGGAAGTACGATATAACAACCTTACTAACGGGGTTGTTGCCATTCATAGTGCTTACAAATTATGAATATATTTTTTAACTTATTACATATTCTAAGAATTATTAGCAAAGAGCAAATTTTACTTGATGCAGGTGATATTAAAGTACCGCTACGTATTAAAATTATCGTCTATATTTTGACGCTAATATTTTCTCCGCTATCTCTAATAAAAAAACCACAAAGGGATTTTGGTAAGCGTTTAACTAGTTGTTTGCAGCAGCTCGGACCTATCTATATTAAATTCGGGCAAACACTTTCCACAAGACCCGATTTGATAGGTACGCAAGTAGCAGGTTATTTAAGGTTACTACAAGATAAATTGCCGCCCTTTGATAGCAAGATAGCGAGGGAGTTGGTTCAGAAGGCTTTTCAAAGTCGATGTCATTCCCGCGAAGGCGGAAATCTAGAAAATTATAAAGTGGATTCCCGCTTTTGCGGGAATGACATTGAGAGCTTTTACGACACCCCCATAGCCGCCGCTTCAATCTCACAAGTTCATAAAGCTCAGTTAACAACCGGCGAATTTGTTGCAATAAAAATTTTGCGTCCTGATATTCATCGAAAATATAATAGAGACATTAAGTTATTATATTTCCTTGCTAAATTAGCCTCTAAATTTACTAAAGTAAAAAGGTTAAAACCGCTAGCGGTGATAGAGAAGTTTCGGGAAACCATGAAATATGAGCTTGATTTACGCTTAGAAGCCGCTGCCGCTTCAGAGCTTACCGATAATTTTCGTGATGATTTTGACATATGCATCCCCAAAATATACTGGCAGTTTACGTCCGAAAATATCCTAACCACGGAATGGGTCGAGGGCATTTCTATATATGAAACTCATAAGCTTAAAGAAGCTGGCTTAGACTTGGCAATAATAGCTCAAAAATTTGCCGTAATGTTTTTTAATCAAGCATATAGGGATGGTTTTTTTCACGCTGATTTACATCCCGGAAATATTTTAGTAACTGCACAAGGTAAAATAATTCTGCTTGATTTCGGCATTATGGGCAGGCTTGCCGAGAAAGATCGACTCGCTGTTGCTGAAAGTTTATTCGGTTTTCTTAACCGTGATTACAAATTAGTAGCTAAAGTACATTTAAAAGCAGGTTATATCCCTGCAAATACAGATTTAGATTTATTTGCTCAAAGCTGTCGAGCCGTTACTGAACCTATCGTGGGCCTCGCTACTAAAAATATTTCAGTCGGTAAATTACTAGCACATTTATTTAAAATAACCGAGGATTTCGGTATGGAGGTACAACCCCAGCTATTATTATTACAAAAAACTTTAGTCATGGTTGAAGGGATCGGGCAGCAGCTGGATACGAACGTTAATATGTGGCAACTCGCCGAGCCGTGGATAAAGAAATGGGCAGCTAAAAACCTCAGCCCCGAAGCCAAAATTTTACGGATAGTAAAGCATTGGATAGAAGAGGCATATAATAAATTGTGAAATATACTGATAAAAAATAATTTTTAAAAAGTTACAATTATGTTAATATTAGATAATGACTTAAAATTAATTCTTTTAAAAATGAAAATTCTAAGTAAACTATCATGCCGTGGCTTGTACCTGTGTTGTACGAACGTTTAAATAAAGAGGTAAAAATTCTGTCATTCCGTGGCTACGACCACGGAATCCAGAAAAAACCTTAATAAAAGACTGGATGCCGTGATCAAGGAACTAGAATGACACCGTACGCTTTGCAAAAATTCGATCCCCGCAACAATGCTGTGCGAGAATGATATCAAAAATTTGAGCCATACAACAACACCTAGTTCAAACGGGAATGACATAGAACACCAATTAACCCCCACTAAGTTACATATGGGTTTTTAGTTTTAACATAAATAAACCTAATAGGGATACCTGGCATATCAAAAGCATTGCGTAAATTATTTACCAAATATTTGGTATAGCTATCAGTAACTTTTTCCGGATTATTAGAAAATAATTTAAAAGTCGGTGGACGGGTTTTTATTTGCGTCATATATTTTACCCGAACACGCCTACCGCCTTTTTGCAGAGGCAATGGATGTTCCTCGGTGGTAAAACCAAGCCACTCGTTTAATTTGCTAGTCGCTATTTTCTTATTCCAGATATTGTAAATATTAACGCAAGCGTCTAATACTTGTTCTATATTTTTTTTGTTAATAGCCGAAATAAATATTATCGGCACACCTTTAATTTGCGGTAAATTAGTAGCTACTTGATAGTTAAATTCCTCTTTAAATTTCTCTTTTTCAGATTCCTTAACTAAGTCCCATTTATTTACTACTATAACAATGCTTCTGCCTTCCGATGCAACATAACTTGCAATATTTAAATCTTGCTGCTTTAATGGAGCTAAGGCATCAATCATTAAAATCACCGTATTAGCAAATTTGATGCTATTAATAGCATCCGACGCCGATAATTTTTCAAGCGATTCGTTGATAGTAGATTTTTTACGCAAACCGGCAGTATCTATTAATTTTATTTTATTGCCCTTATATTGCCAATCAATTTCAATTGATTCACGAGTTAATCCGGCTTCAGGACCGGTTAATAATCTTTCATCGTTAATAAGTGCGTTAATAAAAGTAGATTTTCCGGCATTCGGTCTACCGCTTACCACTATTTGAATATAATCGGCTTTTATAGGGTCAGTAATTTCTTTACCTTGAGAATCATTATCAGCGGTTCCTTCAATTATCGCATCGTATAAATCCGCCATCCCGACACCGTGTTCGGCGGAAATAACTACCATATTATCAAAACCGAGTTGGTAATATTCTTTAGCAAAATCAAAACGCCCTTCACATTTATTTATTATCAATATAGTCGGTTTATTATATTTTCTAACAAAATGAGCAAGTAATTTGTCATCAGGCAGCACACCGCTTCTGCCGTCGACCATAAAACATATTATATCCGATTCAACAATCGCTTTAGTTGTCTGCTCCATTAAACGCTCACTTAAAGGCTGCCCCATTTCATACTTTACTTCCTCAAGCCCCGGCGTATCTATTACCGTAAATTCCAATGAAGCAATTGCAGCATCAGCATATTTCCTATCTCTTGTGACGCCCGGCTGATCGTGAACAACAGCTTTTTTCCTAACGCTTAAACGGTTAAAGAGCGTTGATTTCCCGACATTCGGTCTACCGACTAACGCAATGGTCTTTTTATTCATATCAAAAATTTTTTAAAATGTTTATAATACTCAAATATACTGCTTATATTTCGAAAATTGAACTTTATTTTGAGGGGTGAGCGAGCACAGCCTATATAAAATAGGTGAGCACGTGAATCCCCGATAAAATGAAGAAACAATTTTTGGAAGATGAGTAGTATATTATTACCACTTAATTATAAAAACTTAAATAGTAAAGTCTAAAATTAATGCTATAAGAATTTTTTAATGTTAAAATAAAATTAATTATTATTAGAATAGGGGAAAAATGGATAATTGTGAACTTAATACCAATTATATGTATTACATGTTAGAAGGGCTTAGAGCACAAATAGCTCCGACTCATTTAGGTATAAAAATTTTAAAAGAAGCTTTTGAAGATGAATCGTTAAAAGATAACGGTTATGCAAGAATTATGCATGCTTACCTAACCGTTTCCGAACGGATGCTCCGAAAATACGAAAAACCCAAATTTAATATTACCGAAACTATTATTGATAACGTAACTTATGAAATTGATGAAAAAATTATTTTAAAAAAACCGTTTTGTGAATTAAAACATTTTTCTAAAGTAGGCTATAAGGAAGTAATGCCGAAATTACTAATAATTGCACCGATGGCGGGTCACCATGCTACACTGCTCCGAGCTACGGTACAAGAATTGTTACCTTATTGTGATGTATATATTACCGATTGGATAGATGCAAGTTATGTACCTGTAGAAGCCGGACATTTTGATATGGATGATTTTATCGATTATACAATTGAGTTTATCAACTTCCTTGGACCTAATACCCATACGATGGCAGTTTGTCAACCCACGGTGCCGTTACTTGCCGCTATTAGTATAATGTCGTCGGACAATCAACCTAATGTACCGAATTCAATGATTTTAATCGGCGGTCCGATTGATGCCAGGAAGAACCCTACGGCAGTTGATGAATTTGCTTTAAGCAAAAACCTAGAGTGGTTCTGTAAAACAGTTACAATGAACGTTCCGCCTAACTATCCCGGCCATGGTCGGAAAGTTTACCCGGGATTTTTACAGCTTGCCGGTTTTATTAGTCTAAATTTATCTCGCCATATAGATTCTCATCTAGAGTTATTACAAAATTTACTAAACGGCGATTATAAAAAAGTCGATCATACTATTAAATTTTATGATGAGTATTTAGCCCCTATGGATATGGCGGCAGAGTTTTACTTGCAAACTATCGAAGAAGTATTTCATGAATTTTCTTTAGCTCGGGGAAAATTAGTTTCGGAAAATCGGCACATTAATTTAAAAGATATTACCAAATGTGCTTTGCTAGGGATAGAAGGAGAGCTTGACGATATCGCAGCCGTCGGTCAAACAAAAGCAGCAATAAATCTTTGTGCAAATATTCCGGACTCAATGAAGCAATATCATATGCAGAAAGGAGCGGGTCATTACGGAGTATTCAGCGGTAGTAAATTTAAGCAGTTTATCGTACCGGTTATTAAGGATTTTATCTATACTCATGATAAAGCAAGCGAATCTAGAAATAAGGCTAAGGCGAAGTAGATATTATTTATAAGCAGGCATTATTGCGTGGCTCGGAATCATTACAAAAAACCCCGTCATTGCGAGCCGGCATTGTTGCGTGGATCATAATTTACCGTATTATGGTTATTATAAGTATGGTGTCATACCGTGGCTTGACCACGGTATCCAGAAAAAAACTTAATAAAATGTCTGGATGCCGTGATCAAGTCACGGCATGACACCGTACGCTTTGCAAAAATTCGATCCACGCAACAATGCCTTTAGCTAGAATGACATCAAAAATCTATTACTTCTTAAACCGATAAACTCATACAGAAATAACAGACAATCCTATAAAAAAAGTAATTACACTAACAACAAATAATACTATATATAACGTATAATTAAAAACATAACCTGTTTGGGTTTTGCTTGCTAGAAAGCCAAAACAATTAACAACTCTTGAAAAGCCTTCCGGTCCAAAACGATCAATTATTTTCTGATCACTAAAGTAAAATAAGCGACTAATTTGAGTAAGCGGCTTTACTATTACTAGCTCATAAATCTCATCAAAATAATATTTATTTTGCAGTATATGCTGGGTTAACCTCAAGGGTGTCATATTACAACCTCGTCTGCTTTGTTGCATAGTTTTGGATATACCTTCGATGTCATTCCCGCGAAAGCGGGAATCCAGGCTTTTTTTGTCATGTCGAAATTGTTTCAGCATCTTTTTAATATATCCTGAAATAAATTCAGGATGACTTTTTTGTATTTCCTGGATTCCCGCCTTCGCGGGAATGACATCGGAAATTCGTGCCATGAAGCCAAGCTCACTTTGCCACGAAGTGACAATCCTTAACCTGTAAACACAAATACCTATAATAATTCCTATTATACCGACTACCATCGGTAACATTTTAATATATAACGGCGGATGATTAATTAATAATCTGTAAATATGCAAGCTAAATATACTCTCATGGAAATAGCCGCCCGGTTTATCTATCGATAGTAAATAATAACCGATCATACCGCAAAAAAAGCTACCAGCTACTAGTATTGTAAGGGGATTATTCATAATACTCGGGGGCTCATGGGCGTGTTCAAAAACGTCATGAGCTAATTTGGTTTTACCGTGAAATACTAATATAATAATTTTCATTGAATATATGGCAGTCAAGATTGCCGCAATAATACCGAATATGAACATAAAGGAGCCGGCACTATAAACTGACTCTAAAATTAAATCTTTTGAATAGAATCCGGACAAAGGATAGATACCTATTAAAGCAAGCGAACCTATTAGAAAATTCCCGTAAGTAACCGGCATTTTATCACGAAGTCCGCCCATTTTAAATATATCTTGCTCATGTATTGCATGGATCACGCTACCTGCTGATAAGAATAATAACGCCTTAAAAAAGGCATGCGTAACCAAATGAAATATGGCAGTGTTATAAGCAGATACGCCGCAAGCAAGGAACATATAACCGAGCTGGCTACATGTTGAGTAAGCAATAATTTTTTTGATATCACTTTGTGCTATCGCAATGCTCGCTGCAAAAAGGCAGGTGATACCGCCGATAATAGTAATAAATTGTAAGATAGCCGGGCTATATTCAAACAAGTAAGAACAGCGTGCTACTAAAAATACTCCTGCCGTTACCATAGTTGCCGCATGAATAAGTGCCGATACCGGTGTTGGCCCTTCCATTGCATCAGGCAGCCAGACATGCAAACCTATTTGTGCCGATTTACCCATACAGCCGATGAATAACAGCAAGCATATAATATCTAACCTTGAAGGTAAGAAACCAAACAAGTTAACCGGAGCATTAGCAAGTTCTTTTGCAGCTAAAAATACCTCTGTAAAATTTGCCGAACGACAATAGAAAATAATGGCAATAATACCTAAGATAAAGGCAAAATCCCCTATCCTATTCACGATAAACGCTTTGATAGCCGCTTTATTTGCCACTTCTTTTTTATACCAAAAACCGATTAACAAATATGAGCAAAGCCCGACTCCCTCCCAGCCAAAAAATAACTGTAGAAAATTATCGGCTGATACTAACATCAACATAAAGAAGGTGAATAACGACAAAAAGGAAAGAAACTTGGGAAGTCCTGTATCTTCTGCCATATAGCCAAGCGAATAAACATGCACTACGCTAGATACGCATGTTACTACCAAAAACATAATAGCCGTTAACTGATCAACGTAAATTGCCCAATTTACCTTAAATTTAGCAATTTCAAACCATTTACCTAAAGTGATATGGATTATATTTTGATTCAGTCCCGTATAATAAAATATGTATAACGAAAATAATGCTGAAATAATTATAGCACTAGTTGAGATTATAGACGCATATTTTTTGTTTACTACCAGGCATAACGCACCGTTAATAATAGCCGAAGCTAACGGCAATATTACAATCAATAAAGCAATAGTTCCCTGCATTTTATCCCTTCATCTGATTAACGTCCGCTACCTCAATCGTGCCTTTATTACGGAAATATACCAATAATATAGCAAGCCCGATAGAAGTCTCGGCAGCTGCAACCGTCAAAATTATTATACTGAAAACCTGTCCTGACAATTCTTGCATATATACGGAAAATGCGACAAAATTTATATTTACCGCAAGCAGCATTAACTCGATCGACATTAATATCGTAATAATATTTTTGCGGTGCATAAATAGACCTAACATACCGATAGTAAAAACTAAACAGCTTACGATTAGATAATGTTCAAGCCCGATATAATTATTCATATGTATTATTGTTCGTAAATAAAGAGTTGAAAACTGTCATCTAGTTCCTTAATCGGCATTGTTGCATGGCTCAAATTTTTGATGTCATTCCCGTGTGGCATTGTTGCGTGGATCAAAAAATGATTCCAATGTCATACCGTGGCTTGACCACGGTATCCAGAAAAAACCTTAATAAAAAGACTGGATGCCGTGATCAAGTCACGGCATGACACCATACGCTTTGCAAAAATTCGAGCCATACAACAACGCCTACAGTCGCTCGCAATGACGATTCTAGTATAACTCTCACTTATACTTAATTCCTTCTACCCCCTTATTTAAATCAGGGCTAGTCATTAATACAGAGTTAGCCTTATTCTTACTATTTTGCTCTGCTATATTTTGCCGTTTTACTCCTACACGTTTCCGAAGCGTCAGCGTAATACACGAGATCATCGCCACAAATAAGATAATTCCGGCAATTTGAAACGGCAATATAAAATCGGTATAAAGTACTGCACCTATTGCTTCGGTATTGGTAATGCTCTTCGGTATAGCAAATAATTTATCAGAATTAAAGTTAATATTTTTAGTACCGAGCAGAATAATAATTATTAAATCGGTGAACATAACTAATGCCACCACGATACTTAAAAATAAATTTTCCTTTAGCTGCGATATTGTGGCGGTTAAGTTAATATCTAACATCATTATTACGAATAAAAACAATACCGCTACCGCACCGACATAAATAATAATCAACATCATCGCCAAAAACTCGGCACCGAGTAGTATCATCAATCCGGAGCCGTTACAAAATGCAAAAATTAGCCACAACACCGAATAAACGGGATTTTTGCTTAAAACTACGCAAACACTGCTTATAGTAATGAGTGTAGCAAATAAATAAAAAAATATCGGCATAATGTTTTTGTTTTAGCATTCTTAAAATTTATAGTTAACATCATGGCGAGGAGGCTTTGGCATTGTTGCATAGCTCATAATTTACCGTATGGTGTCATACCGTGGCTTGACCCTATGTTGTACGAACGTTAAAGAAAAGGCTGTGTCATGCCGTGACTTGATCACGGCATCCAGAAAAATAAAGCCATATTAGACTTATTTTAGAGCCTTTTTATGACGTTATAAAACTGGATTCCGTGG
>JAJIYK010000109.1 GCA_020881235.1 Rickettsia endosymbiont of Oxypoda opaca
CTGTCATTCCGTGGCTACGACCACGGAATCCAGTTTTATAACGTCATAAAAAGGCTCTAAAATAAGTCTAATATGGCTTTATTTTTCTGGATGCCGTGATCAAGTCACGGCATGACACAGCCTTTTTTCAACGTTCGTACACTAGTGGGCTTGACCACGGTATGACACCCTACTTATAATAACCGTAATACGGTAAATTATGAGCCGTGCAACAACGCCACGTCTTTGCTGAAATGGCATGGATTCTCGTCTTCTCCACAATAAAATATAAATATGCCGTTATTTCAGAAATTAAAAAAATTATATCTAACCTTTGCTCGCAGTAGTCGTATAATAATAACTTTAGTAATTATTGACCAATTAACAAAATGGTGGTTCATTGATAATTTAAGGTGGAGACCCGGGTTAACGTTAAAACTCACTTCTTTTTTAGATATGGTTTATAGTTGGAATTATGGAATTAGTTTTGGGTTACTACGAAATTATTACCAATATAGTAACAGTTTTTTTATAGTAACTAATTCGGTTATCGTCTGTTATTTATATTATATGATGATCCGCTCTACTACCATAGCCGCTTTTGCCGGTTATAGTTTTGTAATTGGCGGTGCTATCGGGAATTTAATTGATAGATTCGTTCGTGGTGCAGTATTTGATTTTATCCATTTTCATTATTACGATTATAGCTTTCCTATCTTCAATTTGGCGGATAGTTTTATTTCACTCGGGGTGTTTGTCTTAATAAGAGATTTTTATAATAGTAAAAAAATTGTTGAAGAAAAAGCTAAGGCTGACTATGATAAAGCACAAATTGAAGCTATGGCGGAAAAAATCCGTCAAGCGGACTATAAAGATACTAATTTATAATATTAATTTAAGGGTAATTAAGTGCGTATAATTTTTTTATTATTTACAATTTTGATAATTACGTCTGCATGTAATAAAAAGTTTAAAGAAACCGTCGGAATATCAACGTCGGGACCGAATGAGTATCAAGTTCAGCGTAGCAAAATGCTAGAAGTCCCGCCGCATTACGATTTACCGCTTCCGGCTGTTCAGCAAATATCCGGTAATACAAGAGCGAAAGCATCGGGAGAATTTAATGACGGTGAGAAAGCTTTAATGCAAGAAATAGAGTGATTGTTTGGGCGGTTATTTTCAGATTTTATGTCATTCCCGCGAAGGCATTGTTGCGTGGATCATAATTTACCATATTATGGTTATTACAAGTATGGTGTCATACCGTGGCTTGACCACGGTATCCAGAAAAAAACTTAATAAAAAGACTGGATGCCGTGATCAAGGAACTAGAATGACACCGTACGCTTTGCAAAAATTCGATACACACAACAACGCCGATCAAGTCGCTCCAATGACGGTTTAGGTAGCCATTCGAGCAATGGCATTTTACCTGTTTCACTTATAGTTATATAACATCAAATGGTTACCTCATCGCAAAAGCAAAATATCGGTATTTTCGGTCTCGGTAAAACCGGTCTATCAGTTTATGAAGTATTGAAAGAAGAAGCACAAATAATCGTTTATGACGATTCTAAAGATAATAGGGATATATTTGCCGGTTTATACGGAGAAAAATATCTAACTAATTTAGCAAGCTCTAAATGGCAAAGCTGCGATAAAATCATACTAAGCCCGGGTATTCCGCTCGACCATGAAATAGTCCAATTAGCAAGCCGTTATAGTGTACCGATTATTTCAGATATAGATTTATTATTTGAAAATTCTAAAAATTCCAGTTTCATTGCCGTTACCGGTACGAACGGTAAAAGTACTAGCACTGCCTTAATCAGTCATATTTTAAATTTAAACGGTTTTGATTATCCGGCTGCCGGCAATATAGGGCTTCCTGCTTTAAAAGCCGGAACGGCTGGAGCAGGTTACGTACTTGAATTATCTTCTTTTCAATTAGATTTAATAAAAATTTTTAAAGCCAATATAGCAATACTCCTTAATATTACGTCCGATCATTTAGATAGGCATAAAAATATGGATTCGTATATTGCTGCCAAACGTAAGATTTTTGACCGCATGGCTAAAGGTGATTATGCAATAATTAATATCGATAATGATTATTGTCGAGAAATATTTTTAAGCTTGAAACAAGAGAAAAATATAAATGTAATTGCTTTTTCAGTTTCTGAAATTCTTAATAAGGGGATATCAATTGTCAAAGATAAAATTTATGATAAATACTTTGCCGATGTGAGTTTTACTTTGCCGTTTAATAAGAATCTTCAAGGACTGCATAATTACGAAAATATCGCAGCAAGCTATGCTGCAGCAAGAGCTATGAGCCTCGAGCCTTCGCAAATACTCGCATCCATAAAACAATTTCAAGGTTTACCGCATCGGATGCAGTATATCGGTAGTGTGGGGCGGATCGGTTTTTATAATGATAGTAAAGCAACCAATGCCGCTGCCGCCTCTAAATCGATTAAAGCACTTGATAATATTTACTGGTTAGCGGGCGGAATAGCAAAAGAAGGGGGGATTGAAGAAATAAAACTTTTATTTAATAAAATTAAAAAAGCCTATCTATTTGGACAAGCTAAGGAAATTTTTGCAAGGACGCTTAAAGGTAAAGTAGATTTTGAAATATGCGAGAATTTAGAACAAGCTTTTAATAATGCTTATGAAGATGCTTGTAAAGATAAGGAAGGGGTTAAAAATATATTACTTGCTCCTAGCTGTAGCTCTTACGATCAGTTTAAAGATTTCGAACAGCGTGGGGAGTTGTTTATTAAATTGTGTCAAGAGAAGATAGGTTAAAGTGTCGCAAAGTAACCAAATATCTAATAATTTTATTAAATCATGGTGGCGTAGTACCGATCAGCAAATCGTCATTTCGTTAATGATTTTATTTGCTTTTAGTCTAATGTTAGTTACTACATCAGGTTCGGCAGTGGCGAACAGAATCGGCTTAGAAGAAAATTATTTTTCTTCACGACAAATATTTTATTTAAGTGCAGCTTCAGGACTTATAATATTATTTTCGTGTTTTAATAAAAAATGGCTTAAACGATTTGCCATATTGGGTTTTATTTTTAGTATAATATTACTAATTTTAGTTAAATTTTTTGGCTATGAAGTAAAAGGGGCTACTCGCTGGATTAGTATTGGAGGCTTATCGATTCAACCGTCGGAATTTATAAAACCGTTCTTTGCAGTGGTTATAGGCTGGATATTATCGTTAAAATTTGAAAAAGACTTTCCTAGCTTTTCTGTCGGTATTATACTCTATTTTATCGTGGCGTTATTATTAATTATTCAGCCGGATTTTGGCATGTTAGTGATGATTACGGCAGTTTTCGGTATTCAGCTTTTTATTGCCGGTATGCCGATATTCTGGATTATACTAACTAGCTTTATCGGGTTGATAGGGGTAAGTGTTGCCTATTTTTGGCTGCCGCACGTGACTCAAAGAATCAATTCTTTTTTAGACCCAGATAGTAGTGAAAATTATCAGGTTAGTAAGTCTCTTAGAGCCTTTGAGCATGGCGGTTTATACGGTCGTGGACCGGGAGAAGGTGCAGTAAAACAGGTGTTACCGGATTCACATACGGATTTTATTTTTGCGGTTGCAGGAGAAGAATTTGGGGCAATTATTTGTTTAATCGTCATCGGGATATTTGCGTTTATAGTGCTTAGAAGTTTTGTTAAAGTGATGAATGAAAAAAATAAATTCATCCAATTTGCTGCAAGCGGGATAATTGCCCAGCTAGGTCTACAATCAATTATTAATATCGGCGTAACACTGCATTTATTGCCGACAAAAGGCATGACGCTACCGTTTATCAGCTATGGCGGGTCTTCAACACTTGCTATAGCGATTGCAACTGGTATGCTGCTTGGTTTTACCAAATATAAGACTCCTCTGACCTCGTATAAGATTCGTAATATTGAAATAGACCTCTTGCGAAACTCTACTTCTTCTGGTAATTTGTACGTCGAGCCAGTACTCGAATCCTCACGTACATCTAAGTACGCTGCGGTTCTACGCTCCGTGTCTCCTTCAAATTCCCGAGAATAAGCGAGTTTGGCAAAAGGTCTAAGTATGAAAAAAATAATTTTAGTAGCAGGCGGCACAGGCGGACATTTTTTTGCCGCCGCAGCTATTGGCGAAGAATTAATAAGCAGAGGCTACGAAGTGCATCTTATTACTGACCTTAGATGTCAGAAATACATAACTCCCGATTTAAAATTGACGTTTCACGTAATAGATTTAAAAAGATACTCAAAATCCTCCTTGCAAAAAATTAAATTTTTCGTAGCTTTATTTAGAAGCGTGCTTAAATCCGTTAAACTATTACATAGCCTTAAACCAAGCGTGGTAGTTGGATTTGGAGGATACCCTGTTGTTTCCTCGTTATTTGCGGCAATGTGGCTAAGAATACCAGTTATAATCCATGAACAGAATTCTTACTTCGGGAAAGTTAATAAGTTTTTTGCAAAATTTGCTGCAAAAATTGCTTTAGCTTATGAGAAAACAAAGAATTTACCTGATATCCTAAAAAATAAAATCGTAATTACCGGCGGAGTAGTTAGAGCGAGTATTAGAGATATACTGCTCGTAAAGGAAGAGTTAGCAGTGTCATTCCGTGGCTTGACCACGGAATCCAGTTTTTGTATCAAATATTCTCTGGATCCCGTGGTCAAGCCACGGAATGACAAGAATAGTAACACTTTTAGAATATTTATCTTCGGGGGGAGTCAAGGGGCTAAAATATTTTCCGAATTATTACCTGCAAGTATAAAGCTTCTAATGCAAAAACATTCGGAATTAAGGTTATATATCGTACAGCAAGCTACTAATGAGGATCAAGAAAAAATTAAAAAAATATATTCAAAATTAAATATCTCTTATGAGCTAGCAGAGTTTTTTGACGATATTGCTTACCGATATCAAAATACGGATTTAGTAATTTCACGAGCCGGGGCGTCTACGATAGAAGAGTTAACCTATATAGGCTTACCGGCTATTTTTATCCCGTTACCGACAGCTACTGAAAACCATCAATTTCATAATGCTAAATTACTAGAAGATGCAGGAGCGGGGTGGTGTATGGAGCAGTCAGATATTTCTGAGGAGAAGTTAGCCGACAAAATATTATTGTTAATAAAAAACCGCAACATGCTTGAGCAGGCTACAAAAAATTTACTAAAAAGAAAAAAAGCAGGTCATAAACTTTTGAGTGATTTGATAGAAGAGGCGGTAAATTAGTATGTGATGTCATTCTTGTGCAGGCAGGGTATTGTTGCGTGGATACTCCAAACGTCATTGCGAGCGACTGAAAGGAGCGTGGCAATCCAGTCAAATAAATTTTTATACTAAACTTGCCACCTATATAAATTTTTTGGTATTCTAATTAAATCCCTCATATATTCGGGATAGTCTGGATGGCCACGGCACCAAGGAGTGCCTCGCCATGACGATTCCGGAAGCCATGCAGCAACGCCAACGCCAGGCGGGAATGAAAAATTACTATAAATCAAATACATAGCTTATGACATTTTTACATTCCAATATAGATGTTATCATTTTCACCGGTTTTTTAGTCGTTAATCTAATAATAGGTTTCCTTAATATTAAAGGAATAAAAAATATTCGGGAATATGCTATAGGAAAAAGAAATTTTTCCACCGGTACTATAGTTGCAACGCTTATTGCTACGTGGATCGGTACTAGTAGTTTTTTAGTAGATAGTTCAAGAGTCTATACGGAAGGATTATTTTACCTAATACCGAGTATAGTCGGCAGCGTTGTTAGCTGGTTGTTGATTAGTTACTTTTTAGCTCCTCGCCTGGAAAGATTTTTAGGGGCATTGTCGGTAGCGGAAATAATGGGTAATGTCTACGGCAATAAGGTTCGAGCCGTTACGTCCGTAGCAAGTATATTAACGGCTATCGGCAAAGTTGCTATGCAATTTCACGTAGCTAGTTTGATATTAGAATTATTTTTTAATATTTCAAATTTTTATGTAGATTTACTCATGGCTGCCGTAATAATAAGTTATTCGGCTTTTAGCGGCATAAGATCGGTGACTTTTACCGATGCCGTACAGTTTTTTACTTATAGTGCCGTTATACCGGTGATAGGGGTAATTGCTTGGAATGTTTTTAGCGATCCGAATATTACGGTTAACTCGGTTGTGCAAAGTCATATGATTAACTTCCACGAGTTATTTAGTTATAAAAATCCTAAATTTTGGATGTCGTTAAGTATTTTTGTATATTTTTCTATTCCGTCCCTCGGTCCGTCAATTTTTCAGCGGATTTTAATGGCAAAAGATATGAAGCAAATATCGAGCTCTTTCTTTATTGCCGTTATGATATGTTTTTGCTTATCGGCACTGTTTATTTGGATTGCCATGTTATTATTGTCCCAAGCACCCAATATTGAACCGAATATATTATTTTTGCAAATTATTAAAAGCTATACGGGCTTTAAGGGGTTAATAGTCGGCGGAGTTATGGCGATGATAATATCAAGTACTAATTCCTATATTAATGTTGCTACCGTGACTTTTTCAAACGATTTAGCTAAAAAATTTCCGCTAGCTTTTTCTTATATAGCGGCAATTATTATCGGTATATTAGGTTTTATTTTATCGCTTTATACGAAAAATTTAGTAAATTTATTTTTGATAGTAACCGGCTTTTATTCACCGTTAATTACTATGCCGTTAATTTTGTTAATATTCGG
The DNA here is from genome assembly GCA_020881235.1 of Rickettsia endosymbiont of Oxypoda opaca. GTDB lineage: Bacteria > Pseudomonadota > Alphaproteobacteria > Rickettsiales > Rickettsiaceae > Rickettsia. The sequence goes on from JAJIYK010000109.1 coordinate 6,725, forward strand.
TTTCTGCTCTACCGCTAAATCCTTTTTTATCGGCATGGTTGCAGCAATAATAACTATTTTATTATGGCATTTATTTTCTTTAAGAGAATTTACCGGTATATATGCAATATTACCGGCAACGCTTGCAAATGTAATATTTTTTGTCGGTAGTCATTATATTTTGAAGCAGCCTGGAGGATTTAATTCTTTCGAGTTGCCTTTAGCATTAAAAATATTAAGGTTGGAGCGAAAACGTCAATTAATAAAATTATATAGTTTAATAAGAACATTTAACATTGTTAAATTTTGGCGAAATACGCTGCCTAAACAAGAAATTACTTATAGCTATGTCGGTATATTTATTGTTGCCTCTATTTTTTCCTCTTTATATACTACTCCGGCCGGTAAAATAAAAAATCATTTAGAGATATATAATTTTATTTATCACAGCGTGCTTGCCGTTTCAACGATCCTTATAACTTATCCGTTATGGCCGGTAAGATTTAAAAAAGAAAATATTATAGCATTTTTCTGGTTTATCGGCATATTTGTGATCTTAATATTTTTTGCCGGTTTACTTGTTATCACTAGTAATTTCCATAAATTAGAAGTGATGATTTTTATGATTAATTTAATAATAGTCGCTACCCTATTTAAATGGCATATTACTTTAATTATGACTATAAGCGGTGTCTTTGCCGGAGTTGAATTTTATAAATATTTTATGAAAGAAAAGTTGTTAATTGATGAGTATAATCTGCAAGCAGAAATAATATATTTGCTGACGTTATTTAGTAGTCTGTTAATAATTTTTTTAAAACCGAAACAGGAGCAGCATCAATTAATTGAGTCGCAAAATACTCATTTAGAAAAACAGGTAAGTTATAGAGAAGAAGAATTAGAAAAATTATTAGATTTAAAACATGAATTTTTACGTAATATAAACCATGAAATCCATACACCTTTAACCGGCATTATTAGTTTAGGCGAAACTTTATGGGAAAAATATGACAAATTTGACGATGAACAGCGACGCAAAGCAGTAGAAATAATTGCTAAAAGTTCCACTAGGCTAAATAGCTTAATGAATAATATCTTAGATTTTTCTAAATTATCGACGCTTAGCTATCGTTTGCATAAGAAAAATTTGAATTTAAGCGAACTTTTATATGAGAGAATTAAAGTTTGTCGTAAATTATATTTAAATAACAAAGAGTTAAGTTTTGCTTTTGAGATTGATGATAATATTATATTTAATTGCGATCTTCATTATATCAAGCATACATTTGATAACTTAATTATTAATGCAATTACTTATAGTAATGAGGGTATTATAAAAATTACCTTAGAAAAAACAGAATTTGGTATTTTATTTAGCATAAAGGATAGCGGAATAGGAGTCCCTAAAGAAGAGTTAAAAAGTATATTTGGAGTATTCGTCGTTAGCTCAAAGACTCGCAGTGCAGCAGGAGGAAGAGGGGTAGGGCTGGCGTTATGTAAGAAAGTAATAGAATTACACGGCGGTAAAATCTGGGCAGAAAATGATAGCAAAGGTAAGACTCGTTTTATTTTTACTTTGTCGTTTTAGCTGTTAGGTGTCATTTCCGCATAGGTGTCTGTGTTGTACGAACGTTTAAATAAAGAGGTAAAAATTCTGTCATTCCGTGGCTACGACCACGGAATCCAGTCTTTTTATTAAGGTTTTTTCTGGATACCGTGGTCAAGCCACGGTATGACACCATACTTGTAATAACCATAATACGGTAAATTATGAGCCATGCAACAACACAGGTACAAGTCGCCGCATTGTTGCATGGCTCGACCTTACCTAATCCATTTCAGCTTATCGGTAGTTAATGAAACAGCTTATTAAAATAGGGACAAGGAAGAGTCCTTTAGCCTTAATTCAAACTAATCTAGTGGTTGAGCAAATAAAACTTAACTTTCCCGCTATTGATTACGAAATAGTCCCTATTGTAACTAGCGGGGATTTAATTCAAGATAAAGCTCTGTATGACATTGGCGGTAAGGCTTTATTTTTAAAGGAAATAGAGAAGGCTCTGTTAGATAAAAAAATAGATTTAGCCGTTCATTCTTTAAAAGACGTACCCGGAAGAATACCGCAAGGGTTAATAATTGCCGCCGTGTTAGAGCGAGAAGACCCAAGGGATGCTTTTATTTGCATGCGGTATAAATCAATCGAAGAGTTGCCGCAACAAGCAATAATAGGCACTTCATCCCCTAGAAGAAAAGCATTTTTACAAAAAATAAGACCGGATTTGCAAATAGTAACTTTTCGTGGAAATATAGATTCAAGAATTAAAAAATTAATGAATAAAGAAGTTGATGCAACGATTTTAGCCTATGCCGGGCTTGCAAGGTTTGAATGCTTTAACCCCGAATATTGTAATTTAATTGATATCAGGCAAATGCTCCCCGCTATAGGGCAAGGGGTTATTGCAGTAGAAACCCGAGAAGAAAATCACAAGATGCTTGAGATATGTGCTAAAATTAATCATTTACCGACCTTGGAATTAATAAAGTCTGAGCGAGTTTTTTTAGAATATTTAGATGCAAATTGCCGCACACCCGTAGCTGCCTATTCTAGTTATATAGGAGAAGAAAAAATTAAAACCAATTATATGCTAGGTAGTTTAGATGGTAATAAAATGGTTTTTCACACTGAAATTGCTACTATAAAAAACTCTAGACAATCAGGAATAAAAGCAGCAAAAATAATGTTGAATAAGCTTATGTAATTGGGGGAATATTCAGGAGTTGTTGCCTGGCTCGGATTTCGATGTCATTCCCTCGAAAGAGGGAATCTACTTAACAATATAACAACACTAGTAAGTTAGATACCAGCTTTCGCTGGTATGACACCAAAAATTCGAGCCATGCAACAACGCCGCCTTTAGGCTAGGATGACCTCGAAGATACTTGTGTTCCTACACAAATAATGCTGTAGTTTAATTTAGTATTTATTCAACTGTATAAATTTTTTCCATTGATACTAAATAATGAGAAGGATATTTTTTATAAGATCCGCTTATAGCATCAACAATAAATCCTGGCCAGAACAATACGTTAACAAGTGTTACACAATTAAAATCATCTCCGACGGCAATATTTAATTGCTTATAGTTATCTTTTTTACAGTTAACTATAACTGCTCCTGAACTTCTGCGAACTTTTACTATACCTGGATTATTAATTAGAATATAATTTCCACCGCTTCCATCAGTAATAGTACATACTGCACCATCTAATAATCCATTAGTTTTAGTATCTATAACTTTAATATTAATATCTTGTGTGGTACCTGAGAAAATAGTAGCACATCCGCTTAATGATATAATAATCATTAAAAGAGTTGAAAATTTGACTATATTATTAAACTGCATATATTTTTATATCGCTAAAATTGTTACTAAGTTATTAAGAATGTATTAAAGATTAAACTTATAGAGTTTAATCTTTAATATGTCAAGCATATTTGTTGTAAATTAGTGAATGATTTTTCTACTTTTAATCTCTCAACATCCTTCTAAGAACGTTATCTTTCCTAATAAAATGATGATAAAGAGCAGCTAAAATATGAAGAATAATCAGAGCGGAGAATAGAAGGGCACAAAATGTGTGAATTTTATTAAAGGTTTTTGCCGCTTGTAGATTTTGCATGAATGATTTAATAGTAAATAATCCATAAAAATCGACATTGTGATTTGCTAGAATTGACATAAGAAAGCCACTAATAGGCATGATTAGCATCAAGATATATAATAAATTGATATTGAAGTTAGCGGCTTTTTTTTGCCAATTCGGTAAATCATGAGGTAAAAGAACAGAATCATTATAGAATTTCCATAACAACCTTACTATTACTAACGATAATACTAATATACCGGTTGCTTTATGAAGGGCGTAAATCTCCCATTTTTGAGGTTGATCGGCAAGGTTAGACATAACAAAGCCGGCAATAAGCATCATAATAATTATCACGCTCATTATCCAATGAAGGAGTTTGGTAATTAAGCCGTACGAATTTTCGGTATTTGTAATTAACATAATGACCTCAAAATTTTAGCTGTTATTCTTATATAGTGTTGCCGTCGTTCGGGTGTCGTGCCGTGACTTGTACCTGTGTTGTTGCGTGGCTCTAAAAAAGTGCCGTATGTCATTCCCGCGAAGGCGGGAATCCAGAGAATAAGTAAATTTCTATATAATTTTACTTATTTTAAGTATTTTTTCTGGATTCCCGCCTTCGCGGGAATGACATATAACAAAGCCTTACGAAAATGACACCGAGGAATAAAATTTACTTACTTAATAGCCTCGTCAATAATTTTTTCTGCCGTCTCGCCGGTAAAGTTTTCTTTGTCGTTTAATATTAGGTTAGAGCCTTTTAAATCTGTGCCTATATGTTCTGTTCTGCCTTTTAATATTTTAGCTAAAAATTGCTCGGCTAAAGCATAATATGATAATCTATTTGCCGGTCTTGCAAAGCCGTGTCCTTCGTCTTTATAAAGTGCATAAATCACCGGAATTTTTTTAGCCTGCATAGCTTTTACTATTTGATCGGATTCCGCTTGTACTACACGTGGGTCGTGAGCTCCTTGAGCAATAAAAAGCGGTTTTTTAATATTGTCGATAAAATTTATCGGTGACCTTTGCCTTAAAAATTCTTTTTCTTCTTCGGTATCCCATGGACCGATTCTTGTTTTATAAATACTAAGAAGAGGGATTACGTAAGGTGCTTTAGTTTCTACGTGAGTTAATAAATTAGACATGCCGACCACATCGACACCGCAAGCAAATATGTCCGGGGTCATAGTCATACCCACTAACGTTGCGTAACCTCCGTAGCTTCCACCCATAATAGCGATTTTATCGGGATCGGCTATATTATTTTTAATCGCCCAATTCACGCCGTCAATGAGATCGTCGTGCATTTTTCGCCCGTATTCCAAATTGCCGGCATTAAGGAAATTTTTACCGAAACCGGTAGAACCCCTGAAATTAATACTTAAAACCGCATAGCCTCGATTTGCTAACCATTGATGTTCCGGATTATACCCCCAGTTATCACGTGCCCACGGTCCGCCGTGTACGTTAATTATTAGCGGTAATTTTCTATCTGGTATATTATCTTTATCAAGCTTAACGTCATTTGGAAAAGTGATATAACTAATTAAGTCTAAGCCGTCTCGTGACTTAATAATTACCGGCGTCATCTTAGCTAAGTTATATTGCTCTAATGCGGTGCGATTAGTAAATAAAAATTCGGCTTTTTTCTTTTCACGATCATATTTATAATATTTTACCGGTGCGTTATCACTTGAATAAGCAACTAACCACATCTTATCGTCAAGTGTTCGGCTATTGATAATTAAGTCTCCACGATCGATATTTTGTAAATACTCAATATCTTCTTTAATTGAATTATCTAAAACTTTATAAGAAACTCTTTCATAATTAACTGCTACACCTTGCGGTATTCCTGTAGTTGGATGTACGGCAAATATCCCCATATCTGCTTTATCGTCTTCAGCGATCAACTCCGTCTTACCGGTAGTTAAGTTTAAAGCTTTGAGAGTAGAGGTATTACGGTCACGCCCGTCAAGTATATAAAGAATATCACCGCTAGCATCAAAGCCAAGAAAAGAAGTATTAAAGGAATCTTCTATAGATATTTTGGTAAATAATTGCCATTCGCCGTTTTTCAGTTCGTAATATTCGGTGTTGCTGTTTTCATCTAATAGCTCGCCGAATCTTATTTGTAAGTCATTGTCAACCGTGAAGCCGGTAAATTTTTCGTTTTTGAATATTAGTTCTTTTTCTAAACTATTAAGGTTTAATTTATAAATATCGAAATATTTAGGATTGCGATCATTTAAAGAAATTAATATCTCATTAGGGAGCTTATGACTAATTCCTAAAATAAAGGCTAATACTTTGCTTTCAGGCGTAATAAGCTTTGTTTCTTTGGTCTCGATATTATAGCTATAAATACGAAAATTTTCGTCTCCTTTATGATCTTGAGAGTATAAAATATTTTTATTATTATAAGCTATGGAGTATGATCTGATACCCCGCTCCTTATCATTTGTTATTACTTCTGCTTTACTTAAGTCATCTGAAGGTGCTAGCCAAATATTTAATACGCCGTCTTTTGGTGCAATATATAAAATATATTTACCGTCATGGGTAAAAGAAACCCTCATTTTATCAGGATTACCGAATAAAACTTGTCGTGGGATTAGTGTATTGTCGTTAATTGTTTTAGCTTGGGTTTGAGACATAGAAATAGTTAATAATGTTAATATGAAGATAATAATACGGGAAAAATGCATAAAGACTAAGTTATTTATTGTGTTATTAGTAAATAAGGGGAAGAAATTGTTACCCCGTGGCTTGTACCTGTGTTGTTGCATGGATGCCCCAAACGTCATAAGCTAAGCGACTGAAAGCGTTGTTGAGTGGCTCAAATTTTTGATGTCATTCCTGCATGGCATTGTTGCGTGGATCATAATTTACCGTATTATGGTTATTACAAGTATGGTGTCATACCGTGGCTTGACCACGGTATCCAGAAAAAACCTTAATAAAAAGATTGGATGCCGTGATCAAGTCACGGCATGACACCGTACGCTTTGCAAAAAATCGATCCATGCAACAAAGCCGCTATATTCCACGACCACTATTTCCCTTACTGGTGTTAGACATGCCTGGTCTATTGCGATGGCTAAGCGAGGAAGGAGGGGTTTGTATCGAACTTTTGTAAGGTTGGTTTAAATTTTTTCGTAGTTCTTGAGCTATTTCTTTAATTTGGTCTGGATTTTTTATTACATTACCGGAAATTTCTTTACCGTGCTTATTTGTTAATTCTGCTGCTAATTTTTCTTGGTTTAGCTCTCTTTTTTGCTCTTCTACATACCCCTTGTGATCTGTTCCGTTAAGTTTTGCATATACTTTTTCTAAGATTGAGAGCTTGTTAATATCTTGATTATTATCTGCCCTATTTTTAAATTTTTCGGATACCGGTTTTTCTATTTTTTCTCTTAAATATTCTTGAACACGATAATTTAACTCTCCCAGTTTTGCCTTCGTATTTTCAAAAATTGTAGGATTTCGAAGTTTTGTTTCTTTCGGTTCCTTGTCATTAATACCGGCCATAATAACCTATTTTAAAAGTTTTAAGAGTGATCAGAAGCTTTCTATAAGTTAATTGAACTATAAGTAATCAGTTTTTGCAACTTAACAAATCTTAATCAAGTTATTATTAGTACTATGCTATTGTGTAAAAAGCACAATGTCACCCGCAGGATTTGAAAAATCTCCAAAATAGCCATTGCGAGACGACATTATTGCATGGCCCATAATTTACCGTATTATGGTTATTACAAGTATGGTGTCATACCGTGGCTTGACCACGGTATCCAGAAAAAACCTTAATAAAAAGACTGGATGCCGTGATCAAGGAACTAGAATGACACCGTACGCTTAAATTAAAGAGGTAAAATTCTGTCATTCCGTGGCTCCGACCACGGAATCCAGTTTTATAACGTCATAAAAAGGCTCTAAAATAAGTCTAATATGGCTTTATTTTTCTGGATGCCGTGATCAAGTCACGGCATGACACAGCCTTTTCTTTA
>JAJIYK010000110.1 GCA_020881235.1 Rickettsia endosymbiont of Oxypoda opaca
ATTTTGGCTAATCAAATAATCTGTATAAATATCAAGTAATTTTTCTTTCAATTCTTATTTCCGTGATTATTGTTTATCTCCTCATTTCTTATATTAATTTTACACTTCTTGCAACCTTCACTGCGTAACATGAGTAATTTAGTAATGCTTAATGACAATCAGGCATTTATTGCATTAGAAGCAGCAAAAAGACCTTCTGAGTGGCGGCTTTCTTTAATGGATTTGTTTTTAGGCAATGAGATGAGAAAGGGGGAGTATATTAAATCTAATTTTCTTATTCATTTTGGAGTGCAGATACTACCGAATCAATTATCAGCAAGAAGCAGTGCAATTACCAAGAGAGAAGCATTAGGACGCAATATTGCAGCCGGAATGAGTAAATTTTTTCCTGATTTAGAATATGAGGCAAGAGATATGGATGAGGCGGTAGCCTCACTGCAAATGGGGAATCGTGTAGCTCATATTTTACTAAACGTTATTATGTGGGATAAGAAAGAAAAAGCTGAAAAGTCAGCCTCGCAGTTTTGTTCAATGCTTAGAAAGAGTGGTTTTTACTTTGTGCCTTGTAAATATGATCACTTAGCGATGACGCTTGCCTCGATGCCGATGCAGTTAGTGGAAGAAGATAAAAGCCTTATCGGTAATAAAATTATAGGACTTGGAGTAGGTTTAAGTTTGCTTGGCAGAGGAAAAAAGACAGTTTCCTCTGAAAGTAAAGCTTTGTTACCAATTATAGGAGAATGGAAAGGAGATTTAAGTTCTCCAGGATTATTATTAACCGGTAGACGCAGCCAAATAATGTATTGGTCGCCTTTCGGCTCATCATTATTATCTTCAGTAAATACTAATCTTGCCACGCCGAATGAAAATTTTAATCTTTGTATAGCAGGTGTGCCAGGTTCAGGAAAATCTGTCTTTATGCAAGAATTAATGTTATCGATACTGGGAGTAGGCGGCAAGGTATTTGTACTTGATTATGGTAGATCATTTAAACGTAGTTGCCTTATTTTAAAAGGAAGTTATATAGAATTTGATGCAAGTAATCCTATTTCTATAAATCCATTTTCACAGCTGCCGGAAGGAGTAGATGCTAAATCAAATGAAGCAAGACAAGATTTTTTATCAAATTTTCCGTCAATATTATCGGCAATGGCAGCTCCGATTCAGGGAACTACCGATTTACAGCAGGCAATGCTGCAAAAAGCTTTAATTGCCGTAGTAAATGAAAAAGGTCGTAAAGCTGAGATTACAGATATTGCCGATTGGCTTTTACAAAGAGAGGAAGCTTACGGGCGGGAGCTTGGTAATATGCTTTTTCCGTTTACAAGAGATGGACAGCACGGAAAATTCTTTAGCGGTGATGCTAAAATTTCACTAAATGCCGATATAGTAGTAATCGAAACCGATCATTTGCGTAGTGTGCCGGAGTTATTAACGGTAATTGTGCAAATTATGATCGTGCATATTAATCAAACAATGGTAAAGGGTGATAGGAATCGACCTTTTGGCATTATGATTGATGAAGCATGGAAGCTACTTGCCGGTAAAAGATCAGGTGAATTTATTGAAGAAGCAGGGAGAATTGCCAGAAAGTATAATGGTTCCATTATGCTAGCTACTCAGCAATTAACGGATTATTTCAGGCAAGAGGGTTCAGCATCGGAAAAAGCATTTGAGAATGCTTCTCATAAAATAATATTAAAACAAAATTCTGAATCATTTAAAGCAATGCGAGCTAATCCAAAACTTGCAGGTTTTGTAGATGAAGATTGGAAGCTTAATTTATTGCAGTCAATTCATTCAAACCCACCATATTATAGTGAAGCAGCAATTTATAGCCCAAATATTCAGGGAATAGTTGGGCGATTAATGATTGATCCTTTTACGTTGCTACTTACTTCGACTAATGCAAAAGACTATCAGGCATTAGAAGATAGAATGGCAAGAGGAATGAGTGTAACTGAAGCTATAAATAACGTTCTTCAGGAAAGGGGAGTAATTTTGAACTAATGTTTAGCTGTGTTACACATAATATATTTAATAAACAGACGGAAAATAAACAGAGCTTAATATTATTTGTAATCTTGTTATTAAATTTAACTCTATACGGAAATAGGGTTTTAGCGGATTTAGCTACAAATAACAATATAAAGATTAAAGATTACGGCACTAGAGGACATGTATTTCCGATAATTGAGAAATCATTATTAGAAATAATTAAAGAGAAATTAGCAAAAATCGAGCAAGAAGGTAATTTAGAGAAATTACAAGAAATATTTAAACATACAGTGCGGCAAAAAATAGCAAATCCTATAGAGGTAAGCAATATAACCATTGCTACAGAAAATAGCAGCCGGTTTTACGATCCAACCATAGTGCAAAAAGAAGCAATTAAAGACCATAAAGGAAAAATAATTGTAGAAGCAGGTACAAAGATTAATCCATTAGACAAAATAGAGTGGGGGCAAGCTCTAATATTTATAGATGGAAAAGAGCGAGACCAAATAGCTTGGGCAAAATCTAAACTCGGAAAACTAACTTTAATAAAAGGTAGTCCGATTGATTTAAGTAAAGAATTAAATCGTCCCATATATTTTGATCAAGGCGGAGCATTAGTTAAGCGTTTTAATATCAAGGCAGTACCGGCTGTAATAACACAAGAAGGAAAGCTATTAAAAATTATGGAAGTAGCTTTATGAAAATGAAGTTTATGAAATTTTTGGCAAGTTTAATTTTAGTTTTTACATTTAGTTTTGACGTTTATGCGGAAAACGGTTGTGTCGGTCGTATGGTTAATCCAATTACCGATATATGCTGGA
>JAJIYK010000111.1 GCA_020881235.1 Rickettsia endosymbiont of Oxypoda opaca
CTTATTTTGGCTAATCAAATAATCTGTATAAATATCAAGTAATTTTTCTTTCAATTCTTATTTCCGTGATTATTGTTTATCTCCTCATTTCTTATATTAATTTTACACTTCTTGCAACCTTCACTGCGTAACATGAGTAAAATCATTATCAAATGTGGCATGATCAAATGTAGATTTAGAGTTATCATAACCTGACTTAGCATTAATAATTGTTGTCATAGTATCCTCGCAATAGATTTGTTGTGCACTATCATAAGAAAAAAGTTAAATATTGCAAACTATTCTTTAAGAAAATTTTACTAAGTAGTAAATTTTAGTTAATAGTAAATAAGGGCATTAAGGCGGCGGATTGTTAATGTGAATAAAAAGTAAAAAATTATAATTAGAACTTGAATTTTTAGAAATTTGAGGTTAGTATTACTTGCTTTAAAGTTTAAAGGCTTAAGGAGAGTATATTAAGATGAGTGAGATATTAGAACTTGCCGCAGAGGTGCGATCAGAATTCGGTACGGGTGCAGCAAGGGAATTAAGAAGAACAGGCAGAGTACCTGCTATTATTTACGGAGCAAATAAAACGCCCGTTGCTATTTCTATCGAAGAGAAAGAAATAACAAAACATTATAGAAAACCGGCTTTTATATCCGGATTAATCAATATTATAGTCGGTAAAACAAAATATAAAGTACTGCCAAAAGCTATAGAGTTGCATCCTGTTACGGATATAGTACGCCATGTTGATTTTGTGTTTTTAGAAGAAAAAACTCAAAAAACGGCGATACCGGTAGTATATGAAGGGAAAGAAAGAGCACTTGGAGTAAAAAGGGGCGGATATTTTAATATAATAAAAAGAACGGTTCCTATGTTATGTGACGTTAATAATATTCCACGGAATATTACTATTGACGTAACTAATATGCCGATTGCTACTTCTATAAAATCTTCAAGTGTAAATTTGCCTGAAGGATGCCAATTTGCTACTAAAAAAGAATTTGTCCTTGCAACGATAATAGGACGTAGAGGAAAAGCTGAGGCAGAAGAGGGAGTTGCTGCTGCTGAAGCGGCGGCGAAATAGTACTGGTGTCATGCCGTGGCTTGACCCACTACTGTACGAACGTTTAAATAAAGAGGTAAAAATTCTGTCATTCCGTGGCTACGACCACGGAATCCAGCTTATAATATCATAAAAAGATTCTAAAATAAGTCTAATATGGCTTTATTTTCCTGGATGCCGTGGTCAAGCCACGGCATGACATTGAGACCATTTCTCTATCCACGCAATAAACTTTACTATATTTCCTTCATCACCGTCCGCCGCACGCCAAATTCACATCAATCAAATTATAGTCTCTTTTTATTCAAGGTAATATTATGATTCTTGTTATCGGTCTTGGAAACCCGGGAATAAAATATCAAGATACAAGGCATAATGTCGGGTATATGGCTATTGATAAGTTAGCAAAATATTATCAATTATTATTTTCTTTGAAGAAAAAATTTAATGCCGAGATTGCTGAAGGAAATGTAGAAGTGCATAAAATATTGCTGGTAAAACCGATGACTTATATGAACCTATCGGGTAATGCAATAACAGCGATAAAGTCTTACTATAATATTAAACTTGAAAATATTTATGTTATTCACGATGATATCGATTTAGCCGTCGGGAGAGTGAAATGTAAACAAGGTGGAGGCAGTGGCGGGCATAACGGCTTAAAATCGTTAGACCAAACTATAGGTAATAATTACCATCGTATAAGAATCGGAATAGGTAGACCGGAAAATAATGAAGAAGTAGCCGATTATGTACTTCATAATTTTTTTAAGGCTGAGTATAATATAATAGAGTCGGCGATAGATAAAATAATTAATAATTTTGATTTATTGCTTGCAGGTAAATTAGAAGAATTTAAAAATAAAATATGAAGTTATTTAGGGTGTCATACCGTGGCTTGA
>JAJIYK010000112.1 GCA_020881235.1 Rickettsia endosymbiont of Oxypoda opaca
CTTATTTTGGCTAATCAAATAATCTGTATAAATATCAAGTAATTTTTCTTTCAATTCTTATTTCCGTGATTATTGTTTATCTCCTCATTTCTTATATTAATTTTACACTTCTTGCAACCTTCACTGCGTAACATGAGTAACTAATTATGGACAGAAAATCATTATTAACGATGAGAATTTTGTAAAAAGTAAAAACTGCGAAGAAGCAGAAATATATATTAATGTTACTCGCAATAGTAAATGCCACGGCAGCCTTATTACCGTTAACAAAGATTTTTTAGACAAAAAACCGGTAATACTTATATTTTGTAATAGCAAAGAATGCCAAATAAAAACCGGTAATACTAATAATAGATTTAAGTGAAAATAATGTTTAGTTTATTAAGGTAGTTAAGTTATAATGATATTATATAATAAATTGATGTCATCCCTGTAAAGGCGAGGCGTTGTTGCGTGGCTCGATAAAAGTAGCGGTATGTCATTCTAGCTAAAGGCGGGAATCCAGAAAAAACACTTAAAATAGGCAAAATTATATAAAAATTTACTATATAATTTGCTTAAATATTCTCTGGATTCCCGCCTTTAGCTAGAATGACATCGAAAATTCGAGCCAGGCAACAACGCTTTTAGTCGCTCGCAATGACGGTTGGGATATCCACGCAACAAAGCCATTGTCCTGCGGGAATGACTATTTAATTCCTTTTGCTACGATACACTTTAATAATTAAATAAAATGACTAAAAAAAATACTTTGTTATTAATAGACGGTTACGGGTTTGTTTTTCGTGCCTATCATGTACAACCACCGTTAACTTCACCGAGCGGTGAACCCGTCGGTGCTCTTTACGGCTTTACTTCAATGCTGCTTAAAGTCTTAAATGACTTTAAACCGAAACATGCAGCGGTGGTTTTTGATACCGGCGGCAAAAACTTCCGTCATCAAATTTATGATCAGTATAAAGCAAATAGACCGACGCCGCCCGAAGATTTAATTACTCAATTACCATTAGTGCGGACTGTCGCAACTAACCTTAATTTCCCTATCTTAGAGAAAAATGGCTATGAGGCGGATGATATTATAGCTACTTTTGCTGCTAAAGCAGCTGCATTGGAAGAAAATGTCGTTATTATTTCTTCCGATAAAGATTTACTGCAATTAATAAATGATCACGTAAAAATATATGACCCGATAAAGGCAAAATATATTACAGAAGACGATGTTATTAAAAAATTCGGTGTGAAGCCAAATAAAGTCCGTGAAGTTATGGCTCTAATGGGCGATAGATCGGATAATATCCCGGGCGTGCCGTCTATCGGACCGAAAACCGCTAGCACACTTATTGAGCAATTTGATTCGGTGGAAAATATATTAACTTCACTTGAGCAAATAACAAGCCCAAGGCAAAGGGAAATTTTGGAGTCTTCAAGAGAGCTTGCTTTAATTTCTTGGCAATTAGTCGGGCTTGATTTTAATGTTGATTTAGATTTTGAATTAAATAGCTTAGAATGGTCACCGCCTGAAGCCGACAAATTATCAAAATTTTTGCATGAATATGGTTTTAAATCTTTATATAAAAGAGCTGAAAATTTATTTGATATAAAACTTACCGAGCATAAAGAGGTAATAGAAGAAAACAAAGCGGTTACTATCAAGGAAATTAATAATGCCGGAGAGCTTGACAATTTTTTAAAAGCAGCAGAACAAGAAGGAGTCGTAGCTATTTATCCAATAGAGCATAAAAACCAATTAATTGCTTTTGCCTTATCATTAAAAAATGAAGGATATATTTTAAAAATACCTGATTTAGTCGAAGACCTTTTTTCCTATAGTAATAAACAAAATGCTCAATGTCATTCCCGCGAAGGCGGGAATCTAGAAAAATTAAGTTTAGATCCCCGTTTTCACGGGGATGACATAGAGACTAGGAATGACACCGAGGATGCTTTGAGGAATCACATAATAACATCTAAACAAAATGAAACCAATCGATTTTTCCCTGCTATTTATAAATTATTATGCGATACATCTATCAAAAAAATTACTTACGGCTTAAAACAGCTTCTTAAGATATTTAATAAAGAAACTAGTAAAATTTCGGCTATTGAAGATTTAGAGCTAATGCATTATGCAATGTCGGCGGGGATGCCTCAAAAAGACCTATTTGCCGAGGCTAAGAAAGAAAGCCAAATTGAAAATATAATTATCGAATCAGCAAAAATAGTTGCAGGTTTTACTTCTCTTTATGAACAAGGGACTCGAGAGCTTAAAGATAATAAAGCTTTTAGGTTATATAGAGAAATTGACTTGCCGCTATGTTATGTAATAGATAAGATGGAAAAAGTCGGCATAAAAATAAATGCCGATTATCTCAATAAATTATCCGCAGAATTTGGCGAGGAAATCCTGCGGCTTGAGCAGGAAATTTTTACCCTTAGCGGCGTTAAATTTAATATCGGTTCGCCTAAGCAATTAGGCGAAATATTATTTGATAAAATGCAATTACCCTTCGGCAAAACTTCCGCTAAAGCAGCTTCTTACTCCACGGGTGCCGAGATTCTTGAGAAGCTTAGCGAACACGGTTACGGGGTAGCTGATTTATTGTTAAAATGGCGGCAGCTTAGTAAGCTAAAAAATACTTATACCGATAGCTTACCGAAGCAAATAAACCAGGTAACCGGCAGAGTTCATACAACTTTTTTACAAACTTCTACTACTACCGGACGGCTTAGCTCCCACGATCCTAATTTACAAAATGTACCGATTCGCTCAACAGAGGGTAATAAAATTAGAGAGGCTTTTATAGCTGAAGAAGGCTATAAATTAATATCTGCCGACTACTCGCAAATTGAGTTAAGAATATTAAGCCATATTGCAGATATGCCGGAACTTAAACAATTATTTATTAACGGCGAAGATATTCATAGTCAAACCGCTTGCCAAATTTTTAACCTAAAAAAAGAAGAGCTAACCCATGAGCATCGACGAAAAGCAAAAGCAATAAATTTCGGTATTATTTACGGCATTAGTGCCTTTGGTTTGGCTAAGCAATTAAATGTTAGCTCTAAAGAAGCAGCCGAGTATATAAAGAAATATTTTGCTGAATATAAAGGCGTCGAAAGTTATATGGAATCTATAAAATCAGAAGCTAAAGAACGAGGCTACGTCACTAATTTGTTTGGAAGAAAATGCTTTGTGCCGTTAATTTACGATAAAAAAGCCTCGCTGAGGCAATTTGCGGAAAGAGCCGCCATTAATGCCCCTATTCAAGGCACTAATGCCGATATAATAAAAATTGCCATGATTAATTTAGATCGAGAAATAGAAAAATTAGGGCTTAAAACTAAGTTAATATTACAAATTCACGATGAATTACTATTTGAAGCACCGGTTGATGAGGTAGAAATTATTGTACCGATCATCAAGAAAATTATGGAGAATTCTACCGATATAGGAGTACCGATTATCGCCGAAACACGAGTCGGTAATAGCTGGATGGAAATACATTAAGCTCATAGAATTTCCTTGAAATAACATATATTGTTATGATAATATCAATTATTGTTACTAATTTACAGGTACTATATGAATATCTCTTTAACGCCGGAATTGGAAAAATATAAAATATGGCTTAATCAAGAAATTCAAATTGGTTTAGACCAAGCAGCACAAGGTAAATTAATTTCAGGTGAGAAAGCTTTAGAAAATTTTCGTAGAGAGTAGCTATTTCGATGTCATTCCCGTGAAAACGGGAATCCAGGCTTTTCTTTGTCATGCTGAACTTGTTTCAGCATCTAATTCAAGAGATCCTGAAATAAATTCAGGATGACTATAATTTTTCTGGATTCCCGTTTTCACGGGAATGACAATTCCTATTTTAGCCAAAAGCTTTGTAATTGAAAGTTAAATATTAATAAATAATATGAGATAGAATGAAAAACACAATATTCACGTCAGAATCGGTTTCAGAGGGGCATCCTGATAAAATCGCCGATCAAATTTCCGATACCGTCCTAGATGCAATTATTGCCCTTGATCCTGATTGTCGAGTAGCTTGTGAAACATTTGTAACAACCGGTATGGTACTTGTCGGCGGTGAGATTACTACCAGTGCATGGGTTGATATCCCGCAAATTGTGCGTAATAAAGTAAAGGAAATCGGCTATAATGATTTATCTCTCGGCTTTACCGGGGATTCTTGTGCTGTAATATCTTCAATCTCCACACAGTCACCCGATATAGCTATGGGCGTTAACAATATTGATGAAGATGAGATAGGAGCGGGCGATCAAGGTATGGTTTTCGGCTATGCCTGCAATGAAACGACTTCATTAATGCCTGCTCCTATTTATTACGCTCATCGTTTAATGAAAAAACAAGCTTTGCTACGAAAACAAGGAATTTTGCCATGGCTTGGTCCCGATGCGAAATCGCAAGTTACGTTAAGATATGAAAATAATAAACCCGTAGCAATTGATACGATAGTTTTATCAACGCAGCATAGCGAGAATATACCGTACGCAAACCTTAAGGAAGCGGTAATGGATGAAATCATCAAACCTGAATTGCCGAGCGATTGGATTAATAAAGATACTAAATATTTCATTAACCCGACAGGTAGGTTTGTGATTGGCGGACCTGTTGCAGATTGCGGCTTAACGGGGAGAAAAATCATAGTAGACACTTACGGCGGGATGGCAAGACACGGCGGCGGGTGTTTTTCAGGCAAAGACCCGACTAAAATAGATCGCTCTGCAGCTTATATGGCTCGCTATATTGCTAAAAATATCGTCGGGGCAGGTCTTGCTGATCGCTGTGAAATACAAATATCCTATGCAATCGGCGTTGCTGCACCTGTTTCGATTTATGTCGAAACTTTCGGTACGGGTAAATTAGATAACGAGCAAATTACCAAAATAATAACAACACATTTTGATATGCGTCCCGGGAAAATTATTAAACATCTTAAACTCCATACTCCATGCTATCAAAAAACCGCTGCTTACGGTCATTTCGGTCGAGAGGATGAGGATTTTACTTGGGAGCAATTGGATAAAGTAGAGTTATTACGTAGTGAGCTTCATTGATAATGAGCATAATAAAAAAGTTTAAGGAGACAAGAGATATTTAATTAAGAGTGTAAAATTATATTTATTTTAGAAATATTGGAGGGGTTTATTGATTATAAGGAGGAAATTAACGGGTTTTGTTTAATTATTATAAATAATAATTAAAAGCTTTTGCTGTTACAATTTTGTTACTCCAATCTAAACACTCTATTATTCGTTTCTTTGAAAAGCAGCACGTAAAGCTCCGGATATCCAGCTTTGAATACTGGTTGAAATTTATTATTAACGCATATTTATCCCTTAAGCAAAAAAATATTGACTTTTAATAGAAAAAATATAATTTCTTTACAATTAATTAAAATGTTAAGAAAATGTTAGGCTATGAAAATAAGCAAAGAAGTTTAACAAAAGAACAAAAAGAAGCTATCGGACTACTATCCATAGGCACTTTTCTAGAATATTTTGACTTAATGCTTTATGTCCATATGGCAGTAGTATTAAATGATTTATTTTTTCCTAAGACTGATCCTAAAATTGCTTCACTTTTATCGGCAGCCGCATTCTGTTCTACTTATGTATTAAGACCGTTTGCTGCTGTTACACTAGGATGGATAGGTGATAATATCGGGCGTAAACCTACAGTAATTATCACTACTTTTATAATGGCGGTATCATGCGTTGTTATGGCTACTTTATCAACCTATGAGGAAAAAGGTATTACAGTTTCGTGTATTATGATAATCTGTCGTATGTCGCAAGGTATATCTTCAATGGGAGAAATAATAGGAGCAGAATTATATGTAACAGAAACTACAAAACCTCCTGCTCAATATTTGTGTGTAGGTATAATAGCTATATCTGCTCTTCTAGGAGGGATAAGTGCATTAGTTTTTGGTATTATTAGTACCACATACCTTTTAAATTGGCGCTACGCTTTCTTAGGAGGTGCTATAATAGCTCTGGTAGGGTTTTTAGCAAGAACTAGACTCCGAGAATCACCAGAATTTGTTGATGCAAAGCGCCGAATAAAAAAAACTTTAGAAGATTTTGGAATTGATCCTAAAAATTTACCTTATAAAGAATATCTCGATGAAAAAGTGAGTAAAAAAACATGTTTAGCCTATTTTTTAATTTTAACTTTATGGCCTGCTTGTTTTTATTTGATTTACATTCATTGTGCCGATTTACTAAAAACAAATTTTAATTATTCAGCTTCTGAAATTATAAAAAATAGCTTATATGTTTCTATTGTGCAGTTAATTTTAATGATTATATTAGTTTTCTTAACATTAAAATTTCATCCACTTAAAATGTTAAAAATAAAAGGAATAATATTTTTACTCTTTATGCCTATTAGTATTTATTTTTTAAATAATGTAACTAATGGCTCTGATCTGTTTAAAGTACAATTGTTATTAGCTATAATTAGTACTAATAACCCCACTTCTCCTATAATTTTTAAAAATTTTCCTGTATTTAAGAGATTTACCTTTACTAGTCTCTTATACGCATTCTCAAAAATTTTTATATATGTAATTACCTCTTTTGGCATGGCTTATTTAATAACTATATTAGGAAATTACGGTATCCTTCTTATTATGATGCCTGTTGGAATAGCGTTTTATTATGGATTGGCGCATTTTGAATCGCTTGAAAAACTTCGAGGTAATTATCAGCATCAAGAATTTTTTCTTTTAAAGCCATCTTTTTTAAATTAGTTTGTTGTTTAATCATGTAATGACAAAGTTTAACTAATTTACGTTCAATATTGTATATAGATTAGAGTTACTTGAAGGTCATAGTAAAAATCAATATAGTATTCGTATCAATAATCAATGGCGTATATATTTTACTTGGAATAATGGAAATGCTCATAATGTTGAAATTGTTGATTATCATTAGGAGAATATTTATGCCCAAATTACTTGACCTTATAACCCCTGGCGATGTCTTATATGAAGAATTTATGAAACCTTTAAATATAAGTCAAAATCAATTAGCTCGTGATATTGATGTACCGCCGAGCCGTGTTCATGCTATAGTGCATGGCAAACGAACTCATAGCAATGTCGATATCTTGCATAAGCCTTATGCGGATGCCGCCGCTAGTACCTAAGGCGTATGGATCAACTAATACGTCTAACACTCCCCATTGCCATATAATTAAATCGGCAAAATTACCGAATAACAAAGTATCTGCCGGCATTTGGTTAGTCGTGCGGTGTTGCCCGCATGGCTCGAGAAATCAGTGTATCATCCTGCGACTTGATCCATCCAACAACGCCAATGCTCCGCAGGAATGACATAGAATGCTTTTATACTAACATAGTCAGAAATAAGTTATGATTATTAATCATATATAGCTTCTATATGATACGCAGAGTCAGCATGTCCTATTTCTACTACTCCATTATTTTCATGAATTTTTTGAGTTAAATGCTGATAATGCCCGCTATTTACCGGTACAATATATAGGTTATTGTGGTAGCCGATTAATACAGGATAATTAGGATTATGACACAGTGCGGGATGATTTGGTAAAGCTAATTTTTGTAATTTGCCATTTGCATCATAATTAATTTCAAAGCAAGCTTTATTTATATCTGTTCTTTCATCGATACGATTACTTAAAGCGAATTTTAACAGAAACGAACTGCCTGGATTTATAGTATCGGTAAAAGTAAGATATCTATATGCTGTAACTTCAATAATCTTGTTATCAAATTTATATTTTAGCGGAACATTTATAATGTTTATAATATCTTCACGCACTTCTCCGTAAGTCTGCTTCTCATAAATAAGTGGGCTCATTTTAGAAGATATATATTGTATAGTCGGTTTAGGAGTTGTGATAATAACTTTTTGTTTACCTTCCTCATCAGTACTCACTATTTCTGTAGTACTAGTAGTTAATTTATAAGCACTTGTCATCAACTCACTAGCTGATTTACTTCTTTTAATCCCTTTTCCAATCCATTCTTTTACTTTTTCTCGCTTAGAAAAAGTGGAATTCTCTTGAGGCTCAATACTTGCAGGTTCAGGTGCTTTTTCTATAATATTGCCTTCGTTATCCTTGCTTACAATTTCGATATCTCCTTTGTGTAATTTATAAGCATTCGCTGCAGTCTTGCCAGCAATTTTTCCACCTTCTATTGCTACTTTCCCGCCTTCTATAGCAGCTTTCCCTAGAAATTTTGCTCCTTTATATGCCACTATGCCACCGAATACTATTAATGCCCCAAGCAATTCTCCGTCTCCACTGCTAGATGAGCTATCATTTTTGTGTTTTCTTGCCTCGCGTTCTTCCATTGCCTGTTGGTTTGCAATTCTACGTATGGTTTCTGGATCTTGTGAAAACATTATATCTCTTTTATGATTAAATACTTTTATTTAATCATATTACAATTAGAAGTCAAACATTATTTCAAAAATTCTACTTTTATTAACTAACCTCAACTATGGAAAAAACTTTGTAATTATTTTTAAATATTAATCTAGGAATTTTTTATCCATATAAAAGCCTATTAATATCATTTCTTTCTTTTCGAATTCCGTTAACTCTTTTTTATAACGCAATAATTGAATAAGTAAGCTAATTATTGTAGCAAGAAAAGTAGCAAATAATATGGAATATACAATATTTGTTTGATTAAGCATATTTTCTACTACTAGTAATATTTTAGCTTAGCCGAATAATTTATATATTTTAGCGTTTAGCTTATCTATATCTACTCCAGCACCTAAAAAATTTGCTGCATGTGCTACGCTTGTAACTACATTTTTTACAGCATCTTTAACATTCTCGGCTATATCGCTAAAATAATATCCGCTGCAAGCGATTAAGCTAGGATCAGGATGCTTCCGTATCTATCTTCTTTACGCTCCACGGGACGCTTAGGCAGATTACCGCTTAGCCTATCAATCGTATCGGCATGAATAACATATCAAAACTACCTTCTTTATTGCACTTTAGATTAAGTTATAACCCTCGTTTCTTCCACCATTCATCAGTACGAAATTCTTGAGGAATACGCTTGTCTTTTATATATTCCCCAATATCAGTTTCTATTCCATATTCCTCTAATATATCAAAAAATTCATCTCTAAGTTCCTTGGGTAATTTAGTACCGCACCAAGGACAATAAGCCATAGTAATAACATTAAAACTTCCTTTTATTTTAATATAGTACTCTCTAAATACAGGATCGTACTTTATTGGCTTTTCAGTATCTAATAAAAATAATCGCATCTCTTTACAACTGTGTTCTTTCATATTTATTCTCAGTAATTATAATTAATCTGTTTGATGAACACGACTATATAGTATTAATTATAGTTTTAAAAACATAAATTTTTAAAATTCTGCCGAATACTTCCCTAGTTTTATCGATACCACGGAACGTTACCCTGATTTCTTTACTAGTCATTTTTTATGAGGATTAAGGATTTTATCTTTAGGAAATATTTTTTAATAATTTATACACTTTTTATTACTCTCTTTTCTAAAACTATCTCTTTCATTAGCTTTTAAGAAATTTTCTGATTCTTTTGCTGATAACCACTCTGGCTGTTTTGCAATATTTGTTGCTGCCTTTCCCCAATAATCGTCTTCAAGTTTAGTAAAATATTCATAATCTACTAAAACCACAGTAGGTCTACCTTGCTTATTAATTACTATTGGTTCTCTTAATGCTTGATCAATAATTTTTCCAGGATTCTTATTTAATTCAGTTGCAGATATATTCATATATTTTACGTATTATATTTAATATACCTATCGACTGCAAATAAATTATCGATTTCAAAATATTCCTCGCTCATAATCCCCTTAATTACATAAGACTCACCGAATGCCGGCGTTAAAATAGCAGTAACTGCGAATCCTTGCTCAACATCTAAAAACTCGCTAAAATCTTCTTGAAACGGCATATTTAAAATTTTTACTTTTATTTTTTTAATTTAATGATATACTTACCTAAGTAACTACTTAAAATGAGATAAACATAATGACAAGGTTAAGCATAGATATTCCAAATGAATTACATCAATTTTTAAAAGTTCACATTGCTTATAAAAACGATACAATAATGAATTTCGTAAGAGAGGCGATATACAACAAACTAGAACAAGAAAAAGAGCTAAACGTAGAATCAATTAAAGCTTTGGAAGAATCAAAGAAAGGTTTGAATATCAGCAAATATTCCTCTTATAAAGAAATGTATAAAAAACTTAATTTACTA
Source organism: Rickettsia endosymbiont of Oxypoda opaca (assembly GCA_020881235.1). GTDB lineage: Bacteria > Pseudomonadota > Alphaproteobacteria > Rickettsiales > Rickettsiaceae > Rickettsia. The sequence goes on from JAJIYK010000112.1 coordinate 10,308, forward strand.
TGATTCTGCAAACTTCTTCCAAACGCTTTGAAAAAGAATTATTACTGATGCATAAGCGTGGCAAAGATATCAAGAAGCTAATTAAAGTTACTGACTTATTAGTAGAAAATATTAATTCCGGTATAGCTCACCATTTATTGCTACCTCCAAAATACTGCTTACATAAAATTGTAAATATGGATAATGTTTGGGACTGCCATATAGAACCGGATTGGCTACTACTTTATTATTTAGATAAGGAAATTTTAAGGCTAGAGCGTACCGGTACACATAGCGATTTATTTAAATAATAGAATTCTTATTTCCGTGCCACGGCAAATGACTCCACATGCCTAATAGCAATGTCGATATCTTGCATAAGCCTTATGCGGATGCCGCCGCTAGTACCTAAGGCGTATGGATCAACTAATACGTCTAACACTCCCCATTGCCATATAATTAAATCGGCGAAATTACCGAATAATAAAGTATCTGCCGGCATTTGGTTAGTGGTGCCGACTCTATAGCCGTTTAAATAACCGAAGCCTGCTTTAGCCCCTTTGCTTTCCCAGATAAATTGCACAATATTTTCTGCTTCTGCCTTAACCTCAAAGCTATATGCAAAATTACGGCAGCAATAGACTAGACTCTGAGGTTGATAAAGACATGAGATTCAAAAAAAATGGTATTTTTTAGAGACTTAAAATTTTAAAGACGAGAGAATAATTTGTTATAAACTTCATTACGATTTCTTTGACCTATAGCCAAAATAAGGACTACAATACGATTATCATCTACTTGATACACTAATCTATATCCTGCTGATTTTAGCTTTATCTTATATAGATTTTTGCCACCGCTTATTGCATTTTTTGAAATATGCGGATTATTTAGTCTTTCTGCTAATTTCTTTTTAAATTGTTCTTTAATTGTAGCTCCGAGTTTATCCCATTCTTTTTTTGCTACCGGAATAAACTCTAACTTATAAGTCATTCAAATCAACCGCAAATGCTTCTTTTTTCTCTTTTAATCTAGTAGTAGCAAGTTCCAGTAAATATTTATCATCTAAAGCTTCAATTATTTGCTCATATAATTTAGCAGGAATTACATAAGCTGTCGGTTTATTGTGATTTAATAGAGCAATAGGTTGACCAGCAGACTTATCTAATAAAGCAGTAGGACTTTTTTTAAATTCTGATATACTGACTGTTAAATTTGTATATATATGTTCCATTATTATTCCTATTAATAAGTACTAAATTAAGTATTAATTATAATATATAATTTTATCTTTATCAAGGTTTTATAATTTAATAAAATAATTTACCGGTTTTTAATAAATCCGCTTGAGATAGGTTTTTTGATAGCAGGGTAGAAAAGAAGCTCTAGCATTCTTGCCCTAAAAGCTAAAATTAGACTTGACCAAGTTAATTCTACTTCCGTCACCGATAAATATTTACCTTCTAATATTGCTACTTCTAGCTCTGCCTTATCCGCTTGAGCTTTTAGTAATCGAAGTTTTTGAGTGTATAAGTACATTATTATTTTTATTTGTTGTTGTAAATATTTCTCATAACTTTAGCAAGCCATTGTTTAAATGGTTCTGCTTTTGGAGAAGGAATAGATTGTATAATACGAAGCAATGACTCTGTATTTGCACAATTAATTCTTTGTTTTCCTCCCTCTGTAGAAACTAAAAGTGGGGCGACAAATTGTCCCACCCTTTAGCTAATTCCTTATCACGACTATGCATTTTTTTTATATAGTCTGATGTATTTGAAGAATCAGCTAAAGCTTCAATTACATCAATTACTACAAACCACCATTGATTCTTGTGTATAGTGCGTCTAATAGTTTTATCTTTAAAAACTACTAACTTATTTAGTTCATCACTATTGTTCATTATTTATATTCATATATTATTTTTTATAAATTATAGATATGCTGAATAAATTTTACAACTAATATTAAAAACAAAAATATCACTAATAAAAAGTAACTAATAATTATACGAAATGGTAAGGTAGCATATTTCATTTTTTGTTACTACCGGTTAATCCAAAATCCTTATACTTACAACGTTTATGTTGTATAAATTCTTAAAACGAAGTGAAATGCATTAAAAATTCCTAGCATTTGTAATACATCGCCGCTAGAAGCTTGCCCGTGTTCTGCAACCACTCCAGGGATAACGTAAAATGCTGTTTGTCGTTGATTTGTTGCCATCGCAAAGTTAAACGCTTTAACAGCTTTATCATCGTCGCAATCAGTCCAGCTATTAGCCTACGCCTTAAAAAGTTATGAAAATAAGAATTAATAAAAAAATGTATGGATATTATGAAAGAAAGAAAAATAACTAATAAAGCAGTATTATTATCAGGAAAATAAATTAGATGACTGACTTACGCCTTAATGGATAACTAACTAAGGAAGAATTCCAAAGCAAAAAACAAAAGCTGAAAGACCGTCAGTATGAAATTAATGCATTATTGCTAAATTACGATAAGGTTGATGATAAATTTACGGAAACTACGGAAATGCTGATAAATATAGCCTCGGAAGCACTAGAGACTTTTAAAAGCTCTGAAATGGACAAAAAACGGCAAATGTTAAATTTCATATTTCAGAACCTCAAGCTGAGGGGCGGAAACCTTGAGTACTCTCTACGTTTCCCGTTCGATATTTTTGAAAAAACCACAACTTGTCCCGGATGGCGCGGAGAGAGGGGGATTCGAACCCCCGATACGGTTACCCGTATAACGGTTTAGCAAACCGTCGCCTTCGGCCACTCGGCCACCTCTCCATAATGCAGGTAAATAAGTGCTTACCCTTAACTGCATATCCCTAAGAATGGCTTAATTTTATATCACCTAAATTACAAAATTTCTAGAGTTATTTTTTCTTTTGTATATTTTATTTTAAAACTTGAGTTCATCTCCTAATAATTTATAATATTTATTGTTAAGAACTCCATAGACAGATAAGAAAATATACTAGGCTCTGTGAACAAAATTTAAATGGTGATTTTTTTTACAATGACACACTTAAAAAAACATTCTCATTTCTGCGGGAAGGCGTTGTTGCATGGATCATAATTTACCGTATTATGGTTATTACAAGTATGGTGTCATACCGTGGCTTGACCACGGTATCCAGAAAAAACCTTAATAAAAAGACTGGATTCCGTGGTCGTAGCCACGGAATGACACCGTACGCTTTGCAAAAATTCGATCCAGGCAACAATGCCCTGCGGGGATGATATCGAAAACTCTTATCTAAACCGCCATTTTGTCGTAACAAGTTTAATTTTATGATTCTCATACCGATATTAACTATTCTTGGGTTTTCATATTTATTTTCTAGCTGCTTAAAAACAAAATTTATTTTTGCTGTTCCGATAGTTACGTCCCTTTTAATATCACTTTTATATTGTGCTGCTATGGTAAATTTTTTACCTGCAGCCACCTATTTATTTTATTTTCTAGGTACAATATATTTTGCTTATTATTGTACCAAAATCTCAAAAGATGACTTTTTAAAAAATATAAAACCATACGTTAATGAAATTATCTCATTAAGTATAATTATCATTGCATTTTTTATTTATACAAGCGGCTCGTATTTACACGCCTATGATGATTTTTGCCATTGGGGGGTATTTACTAAAGAATTATTACATTTCGGTTTTTTTGAAAATCAAAATTCTGTCTCTTCTATTATAACTACCCATGCTCACTATCCAAGAGGTAGTGCTGTTTATCATTATTTTATGTTGTTACTTTCAGGTTATTCTGAAGGTAATGTATTATTTGCTCATTTTTTATTGCATTTGATTTTTCTTGCACCGTTAATGGCAAATCAAAAATTTTGGCAAACGATTTTTTTTATTGCTGTAATGCTGGCTATAGTCGTGCTTTACACAACGGGTCTACGATCAATATATAGATAGCACCATCGGCTTAATGTTCGGCTGTATATTTGCTATCTACGTACTTGAAGAAGACAAACATAAAGCCATGCTTTTTGTCTTACCGATTGTGATACTGCTTGTTTTTTTCAGAGAAGTTGGATTATGGCTAGCTAGTTTTGCCTCTATAATTATAATATCCCACCATATAAAATTTTATAAGGGCGGTAGAAATAAAAAAGATGTAATTCTTTATTGCTTATTATTAACTTTACCGATTATGTGTAATTTTATTTGGCTGAGTTATTTTAAAAATACTCATGATTTTTTTGGTAGAAGAGAGCATAGCTTTAGTAATATCGTCGCAATTATAGAAAATTTTAATGAGCAGCATAAATTATTACTACTTAATTACGGCAAGTTTTTTCTTAAATTTTTAGTGAAAGAGGGGAGTATCGCACTATATATTATCGGTGGGTTAGCTTGGTACTCGGTGCGTAAATATAAGCCTTCTTTATTAAGAGAATATAAATTTTTGCTAGTTGCTACTTTTATTTGTTATCTAATATTTGCCTTATGGCGATTATATTTGTATTTTTTCACTTTCACTTATGCAGAAGCAATTAAAGGTGCCTCATTACTTAGATATTTAGGATGCTATAGTCTAGCATTCGGTATAATTTCTTGTGCATATATAAAAAATAGTATTTTCTTATTCACTCATGTTACGCACTAAGCAGTAGTAGCAATCATATTATGCAATTCCTTAAAGGCTATCTGATTAGCTTTTAGCAATAATTTATACTTTATCGCAA